>CADCTC010000245.1:14764-23713 GCA_902805635.1 uncultured Chloroflexota bacterium | reverse complement strand
CCGCGCATTGCCCCGGCGTCCCGGACGAGGTGCTCCAGCCACGCAGTACGTGGTCAGATCCTGCCGAGTACGACCGCGTGGCCACCGACCTGGCGCGCAGCTTTGCCCAAAACTTCGAGGAGTACGCCCCCACAGTTTCGCCCGAAGTCCGCGCCGCCGGGCCGCTGGCGCGGTAGGAGCACCAATGCCAACACAGCACACCATCGACATGGGCGCCAGCATGGAGACCGAAGAGGGGCTCGCCATCATCGATGCGCTGAACGAAGTGTCCGACGTGCTGGCCATGGAAGGCTCGCGCGTCACCTTTGTCGCGGACGCCCCCACGCGCCTGGGTGGCACGGGCCGCCTGCGTGAGATCGAAGCCTACACCTGCCCGCGCGGCGTATTCCTCTTCTTCCAGGAACCGCACGGTCCGCACTGGGCCGTTTCGGGCACGACAACCGACGACGTCATCGCCGCGATCCACGAAGAAGACGTGCGCACCTACGTCCGCAACCGGCTGACCTGACCTCTGACCTAGTCCCTTGACCCTCGTTAAGTACCACGTTACACTTATCTGAGAACGGGACGGTGTTGCGGATGATGCAACACGACGCATGCCATGGAAGCCAGCGGCCACCGAAGTGGTGGCATTCAGTCGGTCGAGCGTGCCATCGCCGTCCTCAAGCTGTTTGGGGAGTCCGAGCCCGACCTCGGGGTCTCAGAACTGGCGCGACGCCTGCGCCTGCACAAGAGCACCGTCTCCCGCCTGCTTTCCACGTTGGAAGCAGGCGGTTTTGTTCAACAGGACGCGCGCAACGGTCGCTACCGGTTGGGGCTGCAGCTGGCGACGCTGGCCGGCCTGGCGCTGACGCAGTACGACCTGCGTGACCTGGCGCGGCCGATCCTGCGTGATCTGGCAACAGAGGCCACGGAGACGACCACGCTTTCGGTGTTGGACAAGGACGTGGCAGTCAATATAGACGAGGTCGCCGGATCGCAGCCGGTGAAGCACCTCGGCTGGATCGGCCGCCGGCTGCCGCTGCACTGCACCGCCGCCGGCAAGCCCATCCTGGCGCACCTGCCGCGCAAGGCCATTGATCAGCTCCTGGCGCGGCCGCTGGAGCGCTACACCGACCGCACCGTCGTCGATCCGACGTACCTGCTGGCCGAGCTGGACCTGGTGCGCCGGCGCGGTTACGCCGTGGCGCTAGAGGAATATGAGGTTGAGCTCACCGCGGTAGGCGCGGCGGTCTTCGACCATCGTGGGGACGTCGCGGCGAGCATCACCATCTCCGCGCCGACGTATCGGCTGTCGCCGGCGCAGCTGCCGGAGTTGGGCGCGATGGTCCGCGCCGCGGCGCAGCGCATCTCCGCCAGGCTTGGGCACTCGGCGGCTCACACAATTCACACCACAGCGAGCAGAGCGAGCACGCAAAGCACGCATACGGCACATGCGACCAATAGCCGGGCACTCGTCGGCGCCGCCACGGGCGGCGCTGTGGGTGTGGCGGTTCCAGACTAGGGGCAATCAGCTTCCTAAAGAGGAGAGGGAACCTTGGCACTAGCAGAAGCGACACGGGCGCCGGCGGCGCCACTCAGCGGGGCGACACGGACCTCGCTGGTCATCCGGGTATCCGGCGAGGCGGGTGAGGGCATCAAGAAGCCTGGCGAGCTGCTGATCCAGGCCGCGACGCGCGCCGGGTTCCAGGTGCTCTCCGACTTCTCGCCGCCCTCCGAGATCAAGGGCGGCGTCAGTTTCTTCCAGATCCGGCTCAGCCAGAGCCGCCTGCACACACGCGGCGATCAGCCGGACGTGCTGTTGTGCTTCAACCAGGAAGCATTCGAGGTCAACATCCAGGAGCTAGCCACGGGCGGCCTCCTTATTTATGATCCGAGCACAGTTACGCCACGAGACACCGGCAAGTACCGCGTGCTGGCCTTCCCGCTGGAGCAAATTGCCTCGAAAGAGCTCAAGATGCCCATCGTGAAGAACATCGTCGCACTTGGCGGCATGGCTTCACTGTTTGGGTTGGAGGTGGACCAGCTGTACCAGCTGATCCGCGAGCTGTGGGAGCGGAAGGGCGACGCCGTTGTCCAGACCAACTTCAAGGCGCTGGAAGCCGGCATCCAGTACATCACCGAGAACATCAACCCCGAGGAGCGCGCCACCTACCTGATGCAGCCGGGCCCGGTGACCGCCGGCAAGATGGTGGTCTCCGGCAACCAGGCCAGCGCGCTCGGCGCGCTGGCCGGCGGGTGCAACTTCTTCGCGGGCTATCCCATCACCCCGGCCAGCGACGTGATGGAGTTTCTTGCTTCTGTGCTGCCCAAGGTCGGCGGCACGCTGATCCAGGCCGAAGACGAGATCTCGGCCATCAACATGATCATCGGCGCGGGCTACGCCGGCAAGCGCGTGCTGACGTCCACGTCCGGTCCGGGTCTCTCGCTGATGGTCGAGGCGCTCGGCCTGGCTACGATGGCCGAGGTGCCGTGCGTCATCATCGATGCCCAGCGTGCCGGGCCGTCCACCGGCATGCCGACCCGCCACGAGCAAGGTGACCTCTACCTGTGCGCCTACGGCGGCCACGGGGAGGTGCCGCGCATCGTCACCGCTGCCACCTCAGTGGAGGACTGCTTCACCCTCACCGCCCAGGCATTCAACCTGGCGGAGAAGTACCAGACGCCGGTCATCGTGATGACCGACACCGTGGTGGCGGTGCGCACCGAGGCCATCGACAAGCCCGACCTGAGCAAAGTGACGATCGAGCACCGCATCACTTGGGAGCCCGGTACGAATGGCAGCGCCAACGGAGATGCCAACGAGCACTCCAACGGCAGAGCTGGTGGCAGCGCAAATGGCTCAGCGGCCGCCAGCGCGGAAGCCGACCGCCAGGCGGCGTACGACGACAAGCACGGGTACCTCCGCTACGAGATCACCGAGAGTGGCGTCTCGCCGATGTCCATTCCTGGCACTCCGGGCGGCCAGTACGTGGCCATGGGCCTGGAACACACCGAGCGCAGCCGGCACCGCCCGGACCCGCGCACGCATACCCACATGACGGAGAAGCGCTTCCGCAAGTTCGAGCACTCGGCAGCGGATGCGCCGGAGGCGGTCACCTACGGTGACCCGAATGCGGACGTAGCGATCGTGACGTGGGGCTCTACCGCCGGCGTGGCGATCGAGGCCATTGACCTGCTGCGCAAGGAGGGCGTGAACGCCTGCCTGGTCGCGCCGCGCATGCTGCTGCCGCTGCCCAAGGCGCAGCTGGACGCCTACATGGCCAAGAAGCACGTCATCGTGCCGGAGGTCAACTTCCGCGGCCAGTTCGCGGACATTCTGCAGGCCGCGTACCCTCGGCCGGTGGCGCGCGTCAACGTGTACGGAGGCCGGCCGATGTTGGTCGCTAAGTTTGTCGAGGCGGTGAAGCAGCTCGCCGCTGGGCCGGTGGAGAACACCCGAATGGCGCTGGACCCGATCTTCGGTCGCCTGGAAGAGCTCGTCACGCCTGACGACCTCATCGCCCCTGTCGAGAAGCAATAACCCTCCATCCCTCAGAGCTGAGACCAGTCAAGGAAGAACACCAACATGGCAATTGACACCGGCGTCCGAGAGCGGACGGTAGAGGACTACAAGAGCGACGAGAAGCCCACATGGTGCCCTGGCTGCGGTGATTTTGGCGTGCTCAACGCCGTCTACCGCGCCATGCGCGTCATGAACTTCGAGCCGCATCAGGTGGTGGCCGTCTCCGGAATTGGGTGCTCGTCGCGCATCCCATACTTCATCTCCACTTATGGGTTCCACACCATCCACGGCCGCACTATGCCGGTGGCCACCGGCATCCACGTCGCCCGGCCAGATCTCAAGACGCTCGTTTTCGGCGGCGATGGCGACGCGTTTGCCATCGGCGCGGGCCACTTCGTGCACGCTATGCGCCGCAACCTGGACCTGACCTACGTCGTGATGGACAACGCGGTCTACGGCCTCACCAAGGGGCAAACGTCGCCCACGAGCGGCGCCGGCTTCAACACGCTGACCACGCCGCAGGGCAACCCGGAGCAGGCGCTCAATCCGATGCTGATGGCGGTGGCATCGGGAGCGACGTTCGTCGGGCGCGGCTTCTCTGCCGAACCGGCCAAGCTGGCCGACCTCATCGTGGAGGGCATCCGCCACAAGGGCTTCTCGTTCATCGACGTGTACAGCCCCTGCCCCACGTTCAATAAGATCAACACCTTCAAGACCTATAAGGACCTGGTGGCGCCGCTCCCGGCTGAGCATGACCCGGCGGACGCGATCCAGGCGATGCACTACGCGAACTCGATGGACCCGCTGTACCTGGGTGTCTTCCACCGCCGCGAGGCCCCGACGTTTGGCGACCAGGTGCTTGCCCAGCACTCCGGCGACGAGTCGGCGCGCGAGAAGGTGCTGCAGTCGCTGTTCAACAGGTTCAGCTAGCATTGGCGCCACTTCCGCCGTTCGTGGTGAGCCCTTCGGCGAACTCAGGGGGGCCCCTGTCGAACCATCCCTTTCGATAGGCTCAGGGCGAACGGCGGCTGTGGTTTGCACAAACGCGTAGCGTGGCCCGGTGCGTGCTGTTAGGTAGGGGCGAGATGAAACGCCAAAACGTGCAGGATGCCTTCACCGGCGAGGGCAACGCGCACCAGGAGGGCCTCCGCGTCGCCACGACCGGTGATGAGGCCATTACGCTGAACATCGTCAGGGGGCACGTGATGATCGTGGTCCCTGCCGGCACGGCCGAAGCAGATATCTTCGAAGCGCAGGAGCGCGTGCTCGGCGAGTTGCACCTCGAGAACGGCACCGTGTTGAGCTTCACCATCGAGGACGGCTCGTCGGGCGCCTACATCGGCACCACGCAGGAAAATTCCACTACGGAGTCCGCACGCCACGAAGGGCTTAGCTCCCTCAACGTCCCCTCCGCCACCTAGCGCGGAGCCTCCGCCTGCGGGGAGCACCGCCGCCTCGCCCCCTGTGGGAGGAGTGCGGCCAGGTGCACCCGTGCAGCCGGAACCGCCTAGCTCCAGTGGGCAAAAGGTTACTGAGCTTGTCGCCGGCCGCTCGTGGGCCGGCGCCGCTGCTTCACGTACCGGCAGTAAGCGCGAGACCAACGAAGACAGTTGGGTCTTCGTACCGCCTGACCGTCACCGTCCCATGATGGCTGCCGTCGCGGACGGAGTAGGCGGGGAGGCCGGTGGTGAGCTGGCCAGCGCGGCAGCTACCGAAGCACTGGCGGCAGCCTGGCGCGCGTGGCAGCCGGGCGCATCTCCACAGATTGCAGAGGTCGAGCAGGCGCTGCTGGCGGCGGCGCGGCACGCGGATGCTGCCGTGGCGCGGGTAGCGGCTTCGCAGCCACAGCTGGCAGGAGCCGCAACCACGCTGACCGCCGCGGCCGTGTTCGGCTCAACCGCGGCCGTCGTTCACGGTGGCGACAGCCGCGTCTACCGTTTGACCGGCGATGGCGCCGTTGGGCAGATCACGCGCGATCACACCTGGGTGGAGCAAGAGCTGCGCGCGGGCGCCATTTCTGATCGCGAGGCGGCGCGTCACCCTATGCGCCACGTCATCACCGAGTACCTCGGCAAGGAAGGTGGCTGCGGCTTTGATGTCCTTAGCGTCCAGCTCTCCCCCGGCGATGCGTTGCTGCTCTGCACGGATGGGTTGAGCAATGTCGTCACCGACGCGGGATTGGCCGCCGTCGCCGCCGTTGCCGGTGACGAAGTACCCCCGGAAAACGGCAAAGTTCAGCTGCCGCCCGATTCGGGACACCCACCAATGACCCCGGCCGAGCGCGCGCCGCTGATGGTGGCACGGCTGCTCGATGCCGTTGCCCAGCGTCGCGGCGGAGACGACGCGACGGTGATCGCGCTGGTGCCGGCGGCGCTCGCGGTGAGTGATTCGTTCGGCCTGCGCCACGCAGCGCCTGCGGTGCACACCGCGCGCTCGCGCCGACCTGTCCTGATTGGTGCTGCCGCGGTGGCCGCTCTGGCCGCCGTGGCAGGCGCCGGAAGTGTCGCCTGGCGTGCCGCTGGCAGTGGGCGCAAGCCACCTCCAACGGAAGCGGCGGGGGCATATCTCGCCGCCTGGCGCGAGCGCCGCTATCCCGATCTCTACCGTCTGCTGAGCGACGGCGCGCGGCGTCGCGTGGATGAAGCGGCGTTTGTGCGGCGCCACGAAGCGATTGCCGCCGAGATGACTTTGACCGAGCTGGACGTGCGCCTCGGGGGAGAGGTGATCGCGGACGGCGTCCAGCTGGCGCTCGCCACGGAGGCCCGCCTGCCGGTCGAGGTGACACACCGTACAGCACGCTTCGGCGAGTTGCGCCGGCGCGTGGACCTGCCACTGGTGTGGGAGGGAGGTCGATGGAAGGTGGACTGGTCACCGACCGTAATCCTGCCCGAGCTGGCTGACGCACGCCTGGTCCGCTCGTTCAGCGACACAGCGGTGAGGGGCTCCATCCTCGACCGTGCGGGCCGGCCACTTGCCGTCGCCGCGAGCGGTGCGGGCTCAACGTCCTCGCAGCGCAGCTATCCGCAGGGCGCCTTGGCAGGCCCACTGGTCGGGTACGTTGGCCAGGTATCGGGAGACGAGCTGCCGGCGCTGGCGCCGAAGGGCTACCTGGCCGGCGACTCGCTGGGCCGCGCCGGCGTGGAAGCCGGCGCCGAGCAGCTGCTGGCGGGCCAGCGCGGCGGGCGCCTGACTGTCGTCCAGCCAAATGGCGACGTGGCCGAGACACTCGCCACGGTGCCGCCGCGCGGAGGCGAGTCGGTCCTGCTCACGCTGGACCTCGACCTCCAACGCGAGACGGAAGCCATACTCGGCGAGCGCCTGGGCAGCATCGTGCTGCTCGACCCGCGCACCGGCGCCATCCGCGCCCTCGCCACATGGCCGCGCTACAACCCCAATGCCTTCACGGGCGGCGGCGACCCGGCCGCAAGCTCAGGGCAGTCTGTGGCCGGGGTCCTCAACGACCCGAACCAGCCACTGCTGCTGCGCCCAACCCAGGGACAATACCCACCGGGATCGACCTTCAAGGTGATCACCATGGCCGCCGCGCTGGAGAGCGGCGCCTTCACGCCCGGCAGCGAGTTCACCTGTACCGGCCGCTGGACCGGACTGCCGGGCATTACCTTCAACTGCTGGTTCGCTCCCGGCCACGGGCGCATCAACCTGGTAGACGGACTCACCCATTCGTGCAACACCGTCTTCTACGAGATCGGCAAGCGCCTGGACGAGATGGACCCAAACATCCTGCCGTCGGTCGCCGCACGCTGCGGCATCGGTCGCGCTACCGGCGCGGCGGGCAGCGCCGAAGCCGCGGGGATCGCGCCGAGCCCCGCCTGGAAGCGTCAGGCGCTCAACGACGGCTGGGCGCGTGGCGACGCCGTAAACATGGCCATTGGCCAGGGACAGCTGCTCACCACGCCGCTCCAGCTTGCCGCGATCTACTCGGCAATTGCCACGTCCGGTAGGGGGCCCGGCGTGCGCCTAGTAGACCGCGCCATGCTGCCCGGCGGCAGCGTCGAGCGCCTGCTGCCGCCCACTCAGCAGGCGGTGAGCTGGTCCCAGCCCACGCTGGATGCCATCCGGGCGGGGCTCAAAAACGTCGTTGGCGCTCCGGTCGGGACCGCAGCGCACATCTTTCAGGGATCGCCGCTGGCCGCCATCACCGCCGGCAAGACCGGCACCGCGGAGACTGCCCCGGGACGGCCCACCCACGCCTGGTTCGCCTGCTTTGCGCCCTTCGACTCGCCCAGAGCCGTGGTGCTCGTCATGCTCGAACACGCCGGCGAAGGCTCCGCCGCCGCCGCCCCGGTCGCACGACGCGTCCTCGAAACCGTGCTCGACCGCATGTAGCGTCTAGAGGTTGTGCCATGACCACCGTTCGTGATGAGCCTGTCGAACCATGCCCTTCGACAAGCTCAGGGCGAACGGCCGAGGTGAACCCATCACTCAGACCGGCAAACCGCCCACGAACAGCAGCGCTTTGGCGATGATCTCCCCCGCCAGCACAAAGCCCAGCGCGACGTACAGCAGACCCGTGGCCGACATCATCGACCGCACCCGCGCCGTCCGCCACACCGGCAGCGCAACCGCCAGCGGCAGCACGATGCCTACTGCAATCCGCAGCCAGAACAGCCAGTCGGTTCCGGACTCCAGACGTCCCGCAGACAGCGCCGCGCCCGCCAGTGCCCCTTGCGCCACCAGCACCGCAGCCATCGCGGCGTTTAGGCGCAGCAACGGCCGCGGCGCGAGCAGCGGCGTCACCAGGTACCAGTGCCCCAGCATCATCGCGCTCCACGCCGTCCCCAGCGCCAGCGCGCCGCAGACCAGCGTCCCAGCCATGAGCGGCACGCCCAGTGAGCCCAGTCCCGGCGGCGCGTAGCTGGCTGCGCTCACCCCAACGGCTGCCAGGCCCGCCATGCCTGCCACGGTCCCTGCTGCGCGGCCCGCACTACGGCGGTCGGTGCGGATGAAGAATAGCTGCGCCAGGGTTAGCGACACGAATACCACCCAGGCGGCTACCTCCCCCCCCACCCACGGCCGCCCGGCTGCGTACTCCACCAGCCGCTCCGCGGGCAGGATTGTCCTCAGCCAGATACCGGCCGCGCCAAACACCACCAGGAAGGCGCCATTGAGGAACAGGAAACCTCCGCTGACCTCCCCGTCCCAGTCCAACAGCGTGGTGACAATCAGCCCCCCAACGGCCAGCTCGGCCATGAAGAGAAAGAAGCTCAGCGGTACGGCTTGCATTAAGCTTGAGATAGTAGCGATGTCCACTCGACACAACCGCAGGCTGCTCCTGACGCTGGCGACTGCTACGACCGCGTCGGCCGCGGCCGGTGCGTGCAGCCTTCCGGGGTTCGGTCCTTCCACTCCGCCGCCGGTGCCATTGGCCGAACAGCAGATCCTGCGCCTCAACATGGGCGGTGAGCCAGAGACAATCGATCCTG
>CADCTC010000245.1:0-14754 GCA_902805635.1 uncultured Chloroflexota bacterium | reverse complement strand
CGGCGAGCTGGGCATCGTCATGCGCGTCTTCTCTAATCTGCTCGCGCTCGACGCTTCGGGCAAGCTGGTCCCCGAGATGGCCGAGAAACTGCCCGACGTCTCCGCAGACGGTCGCACGCTCACCTTCACGCTGCGTCGTGACCTGAAGTACTCCGACGGCCGGCCGCTCGTTGCACGCGACTTCGAGCGCGCCTGGCAGCGTCACCTCGATCCGCGCACATCGGGCGAGTACGCGTATCTGGGCCACATCGTCGAAGGTGGCGAGGCGCTCGCCACCGCCCGCGAGCGAGACGACGCCACACTCGACCCGCTCCGCCGCGCGCTTGGCGTGCGCGCCAAAGACGATCGAACCCTAGAGTTCCGCCTGGCCACCGCGGCGCCGTGGTTCCTCTCGGTCCTCACCACCTGGTGCGGCGTACCGGTGCGGGAGGACCTCGCCGGTCTGACCGGCGCGCGCTGGACCGATCCTGCCACGTACGTCGGAAACGGTCCCTATGTACTGCGCGAGTGGGACCGCGGCAACCGCATGGTCCTGGAAGCCAACCCCAACTACTACCTTGGTCCGCCGACACTGAATAAAGTCGAGTTGTCCATGGGCGGCGATGCGGCCGTCCAGCTGGCCGCTTACCGCAATGGCGAGCTAGACGTCCTGAATCTGCAACGCGAAGACCTCGATACGGTGCAGGGTGATCCGCAGTTAAGAAAGGAGCTGCAGCAGTTCCCCGGCAGCTGCACCACGTATCTAGGCTTCAACGCGACAAAGCCTCCGTTCGATAAGGCCGCCGCGCGGCGTGCGTTCAGCCTCGCACTTGATCGCGACGCATGGGCCAAGGACGCGCTGGGCGGCATCGCGGCGCCAGCCGCTCAGCTTGTCCCCCCTCAGCTGCCCGGCCACTACGCCGACCTGAAGCCCCAGCGTCGCGACCCCGCCGCGGCGCGCCGCGCGCTCGCCGAAGCCGGCTACACCGACCCGCGCGCCGTACCCGCCGTACGCTTCACGTATGCCGGCGGTGCGCGCAGCCGCGCCCGAGTCGAATCGCTCGTGCAGCAGCTGCGCGCCGCCTTGGAGGTGGAGGTCTTGGCGGACCCGGTGGACAGCCGCACCTTTGCCGCCATGACTCGCTCGCCGGAGACCGCCCCCCAGCTGTTTCAGCTCGGCTGGTGCCAGGACTACCCCGACCCGCAAACCTGGTACAGCACCCTTTTCCACTCTCGCTCTACCCAGAGCCGCACCGGCTGGTCGCACCGTGACTACGATCGCCTGGTGGAGCAGGCAGACGCCGAGCGCGATCCGCGCATACGCTCAGACCTCTACCACAAGGCGGCTCAGCTGCTGATGGACGAAGCCCCCGTCGCCGTCCTCTCGCACAGCGCCGTCGCCCGGGTGGTCAAGCCCTGGGTGAACGGCCTCGGCCAGCACCCCGCCGAGCACTACGAGGGCCAAGCCACCTTGATGAAGCTGCGCATCCTCAAGCACTGACGCCACCACTCTATGGCGCTCAACGCCCAGAGGGTTCCGCCCTGTCGACCCATTCAGGTCACGCGAGGCTGAGCAGAGTCACACTCTCCAGGTGGTACGTCTGCGGAAACATGTCCACCATGCGCGTGCGGGACAGGGTGTAGCCTCCATCGCAGAGGGCGCGCAGGTCGCGTGCGAGAGTGCTGGGCTCGCACGAGACGTAGGCGATGCGCCGGGGGCGCAGGCGCAGGACCTCGCGCACGACGTCGGGGCCACAGCCGCGGCGAGGGGGATCCAGGAGCAGCAGGTCTACACCGGTGCGCAGCGTCTTCAGGCCGTGCTCCACGGTGGAGGCGATCGTCTTCACGTTGGCCACGCCGTTGTTCGACGCGTTGCGGGGGACGGCCTGGACGGCTGATCCCTCTGACTCAATCAGGGTGACGCGACAGGCGCGCTGTGCGAGCGGAATGGCAAACGCACCCACGCCGCCATAAGCGTCCACGACGTGGTCGTCCGCAGACGGCGCCAGCCACTCAAGCGCCGTCCCCACCAAGAGCTCGGCAGCGCCCAGGTTGACCTGGAAGAACGCGCCGGCTGGCACCTCCAAGGTGCAGCCCTGGAGGCTGTAGCGCAGCATGCGCGATGGAGTGGGTTGTGCGGCGCCACTCAGGCCGGCGCCGCTGTACGTGATGAGGGGTTCCTGGCCAGGGGCGACGCGCACGTCAATCTCCTCCACGCGCGACCAGTCCCGGTCACTGAGCGCGATCCACGGCGCGGCGGCAATCACCTCGTTGATGCGGTAGTCGGAGATGTAGCAGTGCTCCACCGTCACCGGATCGTGCGACTGCGCTCTGCGGAAGCCAACCAGCCGTGAGCCGGCAACGGGGATCAGCTGCACGTGATTACGGTAGTGCCACTGCAGCGGGGAGGGGATTGGCGGCTCGACCGGCGGTCTCTCGAATCGGCCGGTCCGTCTGAGCTGGTCGCGCAGCACGTCGGTCTTGAATCGCAGCTGCGCGTCGTAGGCGGCGTGCTGCCAGTGGCAGCCGCCACACGTGCCGAACACGGGGCAGGGCGGCGTAACGCGCTCCGCGGACGGCTCCAGCACCTCGGTAGTGCGCGCGCGAAGGAAGCGCGGCTTGCGCTCGACCACGTCGGCGGCGACGCGCTCGCCGGGCAAGCCCAACGAGACGAAGGTCACCATGTCGCCGGCGCGGCCGACGGCTTCACCGCCGTGGGCAACGCCGGTGAGGCTCAGCTCAAGCGTCGAGCTTCTGGCGGAGGAGCTGGTTGACGACACCGGGATTGGCCTTGCCGCGCGTCTCTTTCATCACGGCGCCGACCAGGAAACCGGCGGCGGACTGCTTGCCGCTCTTGTAGTCGGCCACCGCCTTGGCACTCTGCGGCGCCGCCAGCACGCGATCCACGACCGCTTCGAGCTCCGCCGTGTCCGATACCTGGGAGAGTCCCTTCTCGCGCACCACCTGCTCCGGCGCGTGGCCGGTGTTGAAGGACTCCTCCAGTACTTCAGGCGCGCTGCGAACACTCAGTTGGCCCCCCTCGACCAGGGTCACCAATTGGGCCACGTGCTCAGGCTTGAGCTTGCTCGCCTCGATTTCAATGTGCGCGGCGCTCAACAGGCGCAGTACGTCGCGCAGCACCCAGTTGGCGGCGGCGCGCGGCGCCGCGCCGGCCTTGATGGTGGCCTCATAGAAGTCCGCAATGGCCCGAGAGGTGGTGAGCGTGGCAGCGTCCTGGGGGGACAGGCCAAACTCGCGCACGAAGCGCTGGCGCTTTGGCTCAGGCAGCTCGGGCAGTCGCGACCGTATCTCGTTCACCCACCCGCGATCCACGAACAGCGGCGGCAGGTCAGGCTCCGGGAAGTAGCGATAGTCGTGCGCCGCTTCCTTGCTGCGCTGCGAGACGGTGACGCCACGCTCTTCCACCCACCCGCGCGTCTCCTGGATGATGCGACCGCCCTCGTCCAGCACGCGCTTCTGCCGCTCGATCTCGAACGCGATGGCCCGTTCCACCGACCGGAACGAGTTCATGTTCTTGACTTCCACCTTGGCGCCCAGCGCCAAGGCGCCTCTGGGCCGGATAGAGACGTTGGCGTCACAGCGCAGCGCCCCCTCTTCCATGTTGCCGGTGGAGACGCCGATGTAGCGCACGATGGCGCGTAGCTGGCGCAGGTAGGAGCCCGCCTCTTCGGCGGTACGGATGTCGGGCTCCCCCACCACCTCCATCAGCGGACTGCCGGCGCGATTGCAGTCCATCAGGCTGTACGTCTCGCCGGATGCGTCGCGCACGTGCTTGAGGTTGGCGGTGTCTTCTTCCAGGTGGACCCGCGTGATGCCCAGCCGGCGCGTCTGCGCCGGGTCGGCCGGATCGGCGATCTCCAGCCAGCCATCGCGTGACAGCGGCAGGTCAAACTGGGAGATCTGGTAGCCCTTCATCAAGTCCGGGTAGTTGTAGTTCTTGCGGTCGAACTTGCTGAACTCCGGGACCTCGCAGTTGAGCGCCAGCGCGGTCAGGATGGTTGCCTCGACGGCGCGCCGGTTCATCACCGGCAGCACGCCTGGCATGCCAAGGCAGACAGGGCAGACCACACAGTTGGGCGCGGCGTCGGCGTAGCGCGCCGGGCAGGCGCAGAACATCTTGGACTCGGTCTGCACCTGAACGTGCACTTCGAGCCCGATCACCGGCTCGTAATCGACCGCCGCGCGCTCGCGCACGGCAGCTTGGGAAAAGGCAGCTGTCATATGAGTGGCACTAAAGGGTAGCGCCACCAACGCGGCAACGCAGCGGCGGCGCTAGCGCTTCTGGTTGATGAACCGATCGATGCGGACGAGCGCTTCTTCGAGCTTCTCGTAGGCGGTGGCGTAGCACATGCGCACGTGACCCTCACCGCTGGGGCCGAATGCGCTGCCCGGCACCACGGCTACCTTCTCTGACACCAGCAGCTGGGTGGCGAACTCGTCGTCAGTCATGCCCAATCCTTGGATCGAGGGAAAGGCGTAGAAGGCGCCCTGTGGCCGGGCACACGGCAGGCCGATGCGGTTCAAGCCGGTGACGAGCAGCTCACGCCGGCGGGTGTACTCGGCCAGCATGGCCTGCACCGCCGGCTCGCCTCGGTCCAAAGCCTCGATCGCGGCGTGTTGTGACATGGTGGGGGCGCACAGCATGCCGTACTGGTGCACCTTCATCATGCCCTCCAGGATGTCCGCGGGGGCGCTGGCGTACCCCAGCCGCCAGCCGGTCATGGCGTAGGCCTTGGAGCAGCCGTTGAGCAAGATGGTGCGCTCGCGCGCGCCCGGCAGCGAGCTGACGCAAGTGTGCTCCCAGCCGTCGTACACCAGGCGATCGTAGATTTCATCGGAGATGATCACGAGGTCGTGCTCGGCCGCGACGCGCACGATCGAGGCGAGCTCATCACGTGAGACGGCGGCGCCGGTGGGGTTATTCGGGTAACCGAGCAGGATTGCCTTAGTGCGCGGCGTGACCAGCGCCGCTATCTGGTGCGCGCTGACAGCGAAGCCCTGCTCCTCGGTGGTGGGCACCATCACCGGCGTGCCGCCGGCAAAGACGACGCACGGTGCGTACGAGACGTATGACGGCTCCGGGATGATCACCTCATCCCCAGGGTCGATAATCGCGCGTGCCGCCAGGTCCAGTGCCTCACTCACGCCGGCCGTGACGATGATCTCGTTCACGGGATCGTAGGTCACGCCGTAGCGCTGCTCCTGGTGCCGCGAGATGCGCTGGCGCAGCTCCAGCATGCCGAAGTTGGAGGTGTAGGCGGTGTGGCCGTCTTCCAGCGAGCGAATGCCTGCCTCGCGGATGGGCTCCGGGGTGACGAAGTCCGGCTCGCCAACACCCAGCGAGATGGCGTCCTGCATCGTGGCCAGGATGTCGAAGAACTTGCGGATGCCGGATGCGGGCACCGAGCGCACGCGCGCCGCGATGCGTTGGCGTGGGGCCGGTCCCTCTGCCTCCGGGAGCGAGCTAGGGTGAGGACGGCCGTCGGACTCGATCGTCATGCTGCCCTCACTCCTGTCACTTTCGGGACACGCTGTGGGTTCATAGCGATGGCCGCTCGGTGTGGAACGTGGTGGCCTGTTCGTAGGTGAAGGCAGCGCGCAGCAGCGTCGCCTCGTCGAACGCCTTGCCGATCAGCTGCACGCCGACCGGCAGGCCCTTCGCGTCGAAGCCGCACGGCAAGCTGATTCCAGGCAGCCCGGCGACGTTCACCGGGATGGTGCAGACGTCTGAGAGGTACATCGCCATCGGGTCCGCCACCTTCTCGCCCAGCTTGAACGCCGTGGTCGGCGACGTAGGTGCAACCAGCACGTCGAACCGCTCGAACGCCTGGTCGAAGTCCTGCTTGATCAGCGTCCGCACTTTCTGTGCCTTGAGGTAGAAGGCGTCGTAGTAGCCCGACGACAGCGCGTACGTGCCCAACATGATGCGCCGCTTGACCTCGTCGCCGAAGCCGCGCCGCCGCGCCTCGTCCATCGCGCCAAACACGTCGGGCACGTCGGTGGCGGAGAGGCCGTAGCGCGTGCCGTTGTAGCGCGCCAGATTGGAGCTCACCTCAGCCGGGGCGATGATGTAGTACGTCGCCAAGCCATAATCGGTGTGCGGAAGCGAGCACTCGCCGACCTCGGCGCCGAGCTCTTCCAGCTTGGCGATGGCATCACGCACGCGCGCCGTCACGTCGGGCTCGGTCCCCTCGACGAAGTATTCCTTCGGAACACCCACCCGCAGGCCCCTGATCCCGCCCGCCAGCTGCGCGCGGTAGTCGGGCACCCGCTCCGGCGCGGTGGTGGAGTCGAGCGGGTCCTGCCCCGCGATGGCGCGCAGGATCATCGCCGTCCCCTCCACCCCAACCGAGAACGGCCCGACCTGGTCAAGCGACGAAGCGAACGCGACGACGCCGAAGCGCGACACGCGGCCATACGTGGGCTTCAGCCCGACCACGCCGCACAAGGCGGCGGGCTGGCGGATAGACCCACCGGTATCGGTCCCCAGCGCCAGCAGGCACTCTCCCGCGGCCACCGCCGCTGCCGACCCGCCGCTCGACCCGCCCGGCACGTGCTCAAGGTTCCACGGGTTGCGCGTCGTGCCGTGCAGCAGCTCAGAGAGGCCCGAATTCTCGGTGGACGAGCCCATAGCGAACTCGTCCATGTTCAGCTTGCCGACGAACACCGCGCCGGTGGCGCGCAGCCGCGCCACCACGGTGGCGTCGTACGGTGGCTCGAAACCCAGCAGTATCTTCGAGCCGCTGGTGGTCTGCACTCCTTCGGTGCAGAAGAGGTCCTTTAACCCTACCGGGATGCCGGTGAGCTCCGGCGTCTTGCCCGCGTCGCCATTGGCGTCCGCTAGCGCTCGGTCGGCCAGCGCTGCCTGCTCCAGCGCGAGCTCCGGCGTAACCGTGACGAAGGCGTGCAGCTGCGGATCGACCTGTTGGATGCGCTCCAGGCAGGCGCGAGTCAGCTCGGTAGACGAGATCTCACGCCGGACGAGCAGGTCCCGCGCCTCAGGCGCGGTGAGCGTGTGCAGGGCAGATGACGGACGCGGCGTGGCAGTCACTCTTCCAGGACCGCCTGCACGCGAAAGTAGCCGCCTTCCCGACGCGGCGCGTTCGCCATGACACGATCGTGTGGCAGCGGGGGACGGGACACGTCGTCACGCAGCACGTTGCGCAGGTCCTGCACCTGGGCCGTAGGCGCGATGTGGTCGGTGTTTAGCGCCTGCAGCGCGCGGAAGTGCTCGAGGATCCCGGAGAGCTGCTCCGCAAAGCGCTCGCGCTCCTCGGGCGTGATCCCCAACCTGGCGAGCGAAGCGACGTGGTCGACATCCTCCGGGGTGAGTGCCATCCGGGGATTATACGGAGCCTCTCCCAGGGGAGCGCTGATCAGAGCTGCCCGCCGAGCACCCACGGACGCGACGGACCGGAGGCACCCTTACCCGCCTCCCGCGTCACGCCCATCCAGCGGTAGCGCGCCATCGCCTCCGGCGCGCGCAGCACCCAATACGCTTTGCCGGAGCCATCTGGCTGAAATGATCCGACCTCGACGCGCTTGTCGTCCTGGCCTGTCAGCCAGCACTGGTAAGACTCGTCCTTCTTCACCGCCGGCAGGCTGTAGGCGATCACCACGGCCTTATTACGGTCCGGCGCGATCACCACCTTGCCTGTGGCGTGCGGCGCCGCCTCCATGCCGGAGAGCGACCGCGTCACCATGTTCGGCTGGTACACGATCGAGAGCGTCTCCGACAGTTGAGCCGACGCGTACTCCGCCGTCTTGGACACGTCCGCCAGCTCGCGCCGCGCCGCGAGCGCGTAGCTGCCGCTCCCGGCCGCCACCATAAGCGACGCTGCCACAACGGCGGGCAGGAGCCGGTTCGCGCCGTGCCACCAGGGCCGCCGGGAAGCGATCACCGCCGGGTGTGGCGCCACCGGCTGCGCGGGCCACGGCACGGTATCCACCTGTGGCGTCAACTGCGCGCGGAACAGCAGCCGCTGGCGCAGCTGCGGCGGCGGCGCTACCTGCGCCACGCCGAGCGCCAGCTCGTCGGTCACCGGCTGCAGCTCGGCCAGCTCCTGCCGGCACTCCGCGCATTCCTGCGCGTGCGCCTCGAAGCGTGCCCTGGCCGGCACGTCAAGCGCGCCCAGCAGGTACGAGACCGCGTCCCCGTGTCCCCCTTGAATTGAGTCTACTGTCACCATGGTTTGTCGTTCGCCGCCGGCACTCGCTCCGGCCCGCCGGTGGGTTTCATGCACGCTCCGTTCCGAGACGGCGCGAATCGTCGTCCCTCCCGGCAAGCAGCACCCGCAACTTCTGCATTCCTAACCGCATGCGCGTCTTGATGGTCCCCAGTGGTTCTTTCAGCGACTGTGCGATCTCGACCTGGGTGAGCCCTCCGTAGTACGCCATCTGGATCGGCACCCGCTGGGCCGGAGGCAGCTGCGCCAGCGCGCTTTGCACCACCTCGCGGTCTTCTATTTGCGCGTACGTCTCCGATGGATCGCTCGCCGGCTCGTCGGACGCCGCCAGCTGCTCCTGGAACCCCTCGGTCTCAGGCTGGCTGCGGCGCCGGCGCAGCTCGTCCACCGCCCGGTGGTGGGTGATGGTGAGCAGCCAACTCAGCAGCTTGCCACGCTGGGGATCAAAGGTATGCGCTCGCGTCCACAGGCGCAGAAAGACTTCTTGGACTACCTCCTCGACGACTTCACGGTCCCCAATAATCTTGAGCGCCAGCGAGAATGCCGGCCGGGAATAGCGTGCGTAGAGGGTGTCCAGCGCCCGCACGTCACGCTGCACCAGGCGCACGATCAGCGCCTCGTCGTCCAGCAGTGTGTAGTCCAGGGCGCCGCCCGCGCCGCCTCCCGGTCCGGCCTGCCGGCCAGGACCGTCTCCAGCTAGCATACGCCGCCCCACGGGAAACGGTTTGCTGCCTGGACCTCGCGTCTTTGGTCTGCTGCCTGTGCAGCGCGTACCACTCCGACCTGCCTCGCGGCGCGATTATAGGGGGGTCTTGACCTGTCGTACCGTTCGTCCTGAGCCTGTCGAAGCGCAGGGCCGCTCATGAATCCTTCGACAGGCTCAGGACGAACGGAAACGTGGGCACACCTACGCCGCCTCGCCGGCGGAGCGCCGTCCCTGTTTCTGGTAGAGAGTGACCACCTCTTCTACGGTAGTGGCATCCTCCGGCCGGCGGTCCGCCCGGACAAAGCCCACCACGCGCGGGAAGCGCAAGGCGTAGCCCATCTCATCATCGCGACGGCCGGTGGTGTGCATGGGGCTGCGCGTGATCTCGTCGGCCTGGATTTCCACCACGTGCTGCGGCTTCACCCACACGTCCGGCACCAGCAGCGACTCCACCCGCGCCGGCTTGTCGTCGTCGCGGGCCGCGTCCAGCAGCGCCTTGAGCTGGCCCCACTCCTCCTCGCTGAAGCCGGTGCCCAGCCGCGTGACCGTAGTGAACAGGTCACGCTCCGGGTCATACACCGCCGTCAGCAGCGTGCCGATGCCCAACCTGGCACGGTTGCCGCGCCCGCGCCAGTAGCCGACCACGGTGCAATCTACCGTGTCGCGCAGCTCGCCGCGGTAGCTGCGCTTCAGCTTGATCCAGTTGTAGTTGCGCGCTCCGGCCTGGTAGGGCGACTCGAGCCGCTTTGCGACGATCCCCTCCTGCCCGCGCTCGACCGTGGTGGCGAAGTACGCCTCCACCTGCTCCGCGGTGTCCAGCTCGCGCGCCTCATTCGGCTGCACCACCGGGCCAGCAGCCGCGGCCCCAGCGGCGCTGAAATCGATCGGCTGCCCCAGTAATTCGACCAACCGCCGGCGCCGTTCCACGTACGGCAGGGGCGTAAGGTCCTTGCCGTCCAGGTACAGCAGGTCGAACGCGAGCAGCTTGAGCGGCAGCTCCTCGCGTAGCTGATCGATGTCGTGCTTGCGCTTGCGCGTCACCGTCACCTGGAAGGGGTGGAACTCCAGTGTCGCCGGGTCGTAGCCGGCCGCCTCACCTTCTAGGATCACGTCGTGTCCCGCAGCCTGCTGGCGGATTGCCTCCATCACCTCCGGGAACATGGGCGACATATCTTCCAGGTTGCGCGAGAATGCCTGCACCGTGTCGCCCTGCTTGTGCACCTGGCAGCGGAATCCGTCGATCTTCGGCTCCACCACGCAGCGGCCGAGCTTCTCGATCAGCTCATCAGGGTCCTTGACGCGTTCGCACAGCGCCGGACGCACAGGCTTGCCTACGTGGACTCTGATCGTCTCAAGCCCCTCCACGCCACCGGCCAGGTAGGTACGAGCTACCAGTCCCAGGTCTGAGCACAGGTTGTACGCGCGCTCTATCGGCTTGCGGTCCGCCTTGCTCCCGGCGCGCGCGAAGGACAGCCCCTCCATCACAGTTGGGTCGCCGATGCCCAGACGCAGCTTGCCAATCAGGATACGGGCGACGTGTTTCGCTTCCTTTGGCCCCAGCGTGCCAAGCAGCGCCGCCACCAAGTCTCGTTTCTGGGCCTGCGCCCCTTGGCCGCTGGCACGCGCGATGGCGCCCAGCGCCTGGTAGACGTCCGCCACACTGCTGCCGCCGGACTCGCGTCCGGAGAGCAGCGTTTCGGCCGCGACTCCATGGTCGCCTGTCTCCGCGACGAGGCCGCGCACGTCCTGCTCCGTGGCGCCGGACGCCGCGGCCAGCGCGGCGCGCACCAGGGCGTCGCCCACGCCGAACTCCAGCGTCTCGAACGGCGGCAGCAAACGCCCCTGGCTCAGATAGACCACCTTGTCCACCTCGGCCGGGTCGGTCTCCCGAAACCCATCCGCCAGCAGCTCCACCATGCGGTTGCGGCTGCTGGTCCCCTCAAGCTGCTCGAAGAGCTCCGCCAGCCGCTCGAACTTCACGCCACGATCTCCATCGGCGCGAGCGCGCCGAGCAGCGTCTTCTCGCCCACGCCGTCGAAGCGCACCCGCACCTCCTCCTCTCCCCTGCGCGTAATGGCGCTGGCGAGCACCGTCCCCTGCCCGAACGACGTGTGGCGCACGCGCTGACCGGCGGCGTACTTTGCTTTCGCCGGAGCCACCACGGGCGCGGGCGCCGCGTTACCCCGCGTGGGCACTCGGACCGGTGGCACGGTCGCCGCCGTAGGCCGCGCTTGAGGCGTCAATGACGCCGTCTGGACGAAATCGCTGCCGTGGCGAATGCCCGTGCGCTGGATGATGGCCTCGAGTGAGCCGAACTGCTTGCGCTCCGGCCTGCCGCTTCCTTCTCGGCCGCCTCGGCCGCCCGCCTGGCCGCCAATAGTCGTTCCCGTGCCGCTCCAGGTGCGTACGGCCGCCTGGCCGCCGCCCAGCGAGTGCGCCTGCATGCCGTAGCTGTTGACCAGGTGCAACCGGTCCATTGGCACCGACGCCAGGAACTGGCTCGGCTCACCGGAGCGCGGCGTGCCGTAGACGGTGCGCACATCACAGTGGACCAGGTAGAGGCGCTGCATGGCGCGCGTCATGCCGACGTAGCACAGGCGCCGCTCTTCGTCCATCTGCTCCGGGTCGCCCTGGGAGCGCGAGTGCGGGAAGATGCCCTCTTCCATGCCGGTGATGAACACCACCGGGTATTCCAGCCCCTTGGCCGAGTGCAGCGTAAGCAGCGTGATCGAGTCTTGCTCTGCCTTCAGCGAATCCACGTCTGCCACCAGCGACGCGTTTTCTAGGAATGCGCGCAGCCCGGCGCCGGGCTCCATGCCGGCGTAGTCGGTGACCACGCTGCGCAGCTCCATCACGTTCTCCCAGCGCTCCTCACCCGCCTTGTCATTGGCCAGGTACTCACGGTAGCCCGTGCGCAGCAGCAGCATGTCGAACAGCTCCACCAGTCCACTGGTGCGCCCCGCCTCCTGGAGGTCGGACATCAGGCGGGCGAACGCCACCAGCTGGTTCTTGGCGCGGTCGCCAAACGGCGGCGCGATGCTGGCCTGGCGGTCGGTCCCCTGCTCGTGCGCCTGGTCGAGCTCGCGCAGCAGCTTGAGCGTGTACGGCACCGGGATGCCCAACGCCGCTGCCCAGTCCCGCAGCTGGTCCAGCGTCGTGTCGCCAATGCCGCGGTTTGGCACATTGATGATGCGCTCCAGGCTGACCGCGTCGGCTGGGTTGTTGATCAGGCGCAGGTACGCCAGCACGTCCTTGATCTCGCGCCGCTCATAGAAGCGGGTGCCACCCACGATCTGGTAGGGCAGCCGTCGGCGCACCAGTGCCTCTTCCAGCGCGCGCGACTGCGAGTTCATGCGGTACATCACGGCAATGTCGCGGTAGCGCTGCCCCTCGTTGTGCAGCTTCTCTACCTCACGCGCCACGAACATCGCCTCGTCGCGCTCGTCGGCCGCCTGGCAGACGGTGATCGGCACCCCTTCGCCGTTCTCGGTCCACAGTCGCTTGTCGCGCCGCGCACTGAGCCCCGCCTCGATTGCCTGCGCCGCCTTCAGGATGGTCTTGGTGGAGCGGTAATTCTGCTCCAGCCGCACCACGCGGGACTCCGGGAAGTCGTGCTCGAACTCCAGGATGTAGCGCACATCCGCCCCGCGCCAGCCGTAGATGGCCTGCGAGTCGTCGCCCACGATGGTCAGGTTGCGGTGCCCCGCCGCGAGGTGCTTGACCAGCAGGTACTGCACCTTGTTGACGTCTTGGTACTCGTCCACCAGCACCTGCTGGTACTGGCGCTGGAAGCGGCGCAGCACGTCCGGCGCCTCTTCGAAAACGCGCAGCATCAGCACCAGCAGGTCGTCGAAATCGACGGCGTTCTGCTCCTGGAGCGACTCCTGGTAGCGCCGGTAGAGCGACGCGACCGCAGACTGGAACGGGTCCTCAGCGCGCCTCGAATACTGCGCCGGGGTCTCCAACCGCTCCTTGGCCTTCGAGATCTCGGCACGCACCGCCTGCGGCGCGAACTGCTTCTGGTTTATCCCCGCGTCGGCGTAGAGCCGCTTCAGCAGCGTCAACTGGTCGTCGGCATCGAAGATGGAAAACGAGCTGTCGTAGCCAATCCGGTCGATGTAGCGGCGCAGCCAGCGCGCGCAGATGGCGTGGAAGGTGCCCAGCGTCACCCGGCGCGCGTCCGGGCCGATCAGCTTCTCGACACGCTCCTTCATCTCCCCGGCGGCTTTGTTGGTGAAGGTCACGCCCAGGATGGCATCGGCCGGCACCTTACGCTCCATCACCAGGAAGGCGATGCGGTACGCGATGACGCGCGTCTTACCCGACCCGGCTCCCGCCAGGATCAGCAGCGGACCGTCGGGGGCCGTGACGGCATCCTTCTGCGCCGGGTTGAGCTGCTGCGACAGGTATGCGTCGGTCGCGGGCGAGATCGGCGCATGCGCTGCACGCACAGGCGTGTCCACATCGCCGCCACTCGTCGCCGTCGCCTGCGCCAGGTCCATTTTCGGAGTCTAGCAGCGGCACGAGGCCCTGGCGCGGCACACTTGTTCCCTATGGCAAACATGCGCGCCGCTGTGTTTCTGGGACCAAATCAGATGGAGCTGCGCGAGATGCAGCAGCCGGAGGCGGGGCCGGGCGAGGTGCTCGTCAAGGTAGCCGCCTGCGCCGTGTGCGGCACCGACCTCCGCATCCTGAACGGCGGCAAGACGCGCGGTGTCTTCCCGCCGCGCGTGCTGGGGCACGAGATTGCCGGCACTATCGTCGCCGTGGGCGAGGGCGCAAGCGAATTCACGCCGCTGAAGGAGGGGCAGCGGGTCACCATGGCGCCGGGCATCCCCTGCCTCTCGTGCCGGTTCTGCAATACCGGCAACGAGAACCTGTGCAAGAACCGCCCGGCGCTCGGTTATCGCTTCGACGGCGGCTTCGCCGAGTACATGACCGTACCCGCCGTCGGCGTCTCGCGCGGCATCCTATTCCCAGTGCCCGACCGCCTCTCGGACACTGAGGCGGCACTGGCCGAGCCGCTGGCGTGCGTCGTGAACGGCCAGCGCAAGTCCCAGGTACGGCTCGGCGACGTGGTACTCGTCATCGGCGCCGGTCCGATCGGTCTGATGCACCTCCAGCTGTCGCGCATGGCCGGGGCGCGCAAGGTGATTGTCAGCGAACCCTCCGCGCAGCGACGCGCTCTGGCCGGCGAGCTGGGCGCCCACCGGACGGTCGATCCGACTACCGAAGACCTGGCCGAGGTGGTGCTGCAGGAGACCGGCGGCGACGGCGCCGACGTGGTGGTGGCCGCGATTGGCGTGGCGCAGCTGGTCAATCAGCTGCTGGCGGTTACCCGGCCCGGCGGGCGCGTCAACCTCTTCGCAGGTTATTCCGGTACCGGTGAAACGACGATTGAAGCCAACCTCATTCACTACGGGGAGCTGATCGTCACCGGCACCAGCGCCTGCACGCGCGAAGACTTTAGGAAAGCGCTCACGCTGATGGAGTCGGGGCAGCTGAACATGCGCGCCATCGGCAGTCACCACTTCCCGCTAGAGCGGATCGAAGAAGCCTTCACGACCACGCGCACCGGAGCAGGACTGCGGGTGCTGGTGAACCCGTAGGTACGGCGCCGCCTGAATTTTGTAGCTATTTGTAGCCCAAGATACACGGTTCGGTGATTCGTGGAGGCAGGAGCGCCTTCGCGTGACGCTGGTGGCGGTGCGAAGCTGGGAGTGGTTACCGATACGTCCCCATATATAAAGACGACAACTGCGCGCGAATCCGGCAATGGGTGTGACGTTAGTCGAGCTCAGAGCCGTCCGCTGCTGTGTTGCCGCGTGCGGTCCAGACTTGCTTAACGACCGCCCAGACGAC
>CADCTC010000244.1 GCA_902805635.1 uncultured Chloroflexota bacterium | reverse complement strand
TCGCCGTCGAGAAGCTGTTCGGCGTCGAGAAGGAGATCCCGGCGCGCGCGCAGGTAGTGCGCGTCATCATGTGCGAGCTCTCTCGCATCGGGTCACACCTGATCTGGCTGGGCACGCACGCGCTGGACCTGGGCGCTACCACCCCCTTCATGTACTGCTGGCGCGAGCGCGAAAAGATCCTCTCCATCATGGAGATGACCTCAGGCGTGCGCATGATGACTAGCTTCTTCCGCATCGGCGGCCTGTCCGCCGACGTGCCCGCCGGTTTTGCCGAGGCGTGCCTGGTCTTCTGCGAAGACATGCCCCGCCGCATCGACGACTACGAGCGCCTGCTCTCCAAGAATCCCATCTTCGTCGACCGCACGCGCGGCGTGGGCACGGTCTCCCGCGAAGATGCGCTGACCTACGGCTTCACCGGCCCGGTCCTGCGTGCGTCCGGCGTGGCCATGGACATCCGCGTCGTCTATCCCTACATCGGCTACGACGAATACGACTTCGACGTGCCGTACTCCAATGACTGCGACGTGTACGCCCGCTACATGATCCGCATCCGCGAGATGCGCGAGAGTGTGCGGATCGTCGAGCAGGGCGTGCGCAAGCTGCGCGACCTGGACGGCACGCCGGTGAAGATCGACAACCCGCGCATCATTTTCCCTCACCGTGAGAAGCTCCACCGGTCCATGGAATCGCTGATCCACCACTTCAAGTTGGTGAGCGAAGGGCCGGTGCCGCCCGCGGGTGAAGCGTACGCAGCCATCGAGTCGCCCCGCGGCGAGCAGGCCACTTACGTCTTTTCAGACGGCTCCAACAAGCCGCACCGCGTGCGCTTCCGCGGCCCTGGGTTCTTCAACCTGCAGGCGCTGCCCAGGATCACCAACGGAGGCCTGGTGGCGGACGTGGTCGCCGCCATCGGCAGCATCGACATCGTGCTCGGGGAGATCGACCGCTAATGCCGCTCTCGCAGGCCGCCAAAGACCGCGTCGTCAACGACTACTTCCCGCGTTACCCCACCAAACGCGCCGCCCTGATGCCCGCGCTTTGGCTGGCGCAGGACGAGCTCGGCTGGCTCTCCGTCGAGACCATGGAAGAGATCGCGGAGTTGTTGGAGATGGACCCCACCGACGTCGAGTCGGTGGCCAGCTTCTACGTCATGTTCAACCGCCGCCCGGTTGGCCGCAAGTTGATCGAGGTGTGCGAGAACCCCTCGTGCTGGGTCAACGGCGCCAGCCAGACGCTAGAGCGCATCTGCCATAAGCTCGGCCTGGACCCGCACGCCGGCCATGCCGGCGCAACTACTCCAGACGGTGAGTACACCGTGCGCCCAACCGAGTGCGTCGCGGCGTGCGACTACGCGCCCGCTGTGCAGGTCAACTGGCGCTACTACGGTCCCGTGAAGCCCGACGACGTGGACGCCTTCCTGGAAAACATGGAGCGCTTCAACCTCGAGCGCGACGGCCTTGTCTCTGCGTTCGGCACCCACGAGCAGCGCTTCAAGGACGGCTCCGCGTGGCGCGTCGATCCTGCCGAGAACGGAGCGCCGCCCCCGCCGCCCCCGCCTCCGCCCGCTGAGTCCAAGCCAGAAGAGAAGAAATAAGCGATGGCCCAATCACCGCAAGGCCAGCCCGCGCCTCCACCACCGCCGCTGCGCGGCGATCCCGTCCCCGGTGGCGGCAAGCCGGGCCTGCCCATCCCCTGGGAGCCCGTGCTCACCGCTGCCATGGGCGATCCCAATTCGCTCAGGATCCAGAATTACGTCCAGCGCGGTGGCTACACCGCGCTGCGTCGCTGTATAGAGCAGATGACGCCACAAGACGTCATCAAGGACGTCACCGACTCCAAGCTGGTCGGTCGCGGCGGCGCCGGCTTCCCCACGGGGATGAAGTGGGGTGGCACCGCACGCAACCCCGCCCCGCGTTACCTGGTCGTCAACGCCGACGAGTCCGAGCCTGGCACGTTCGGCAACCGCTACGCCATCGATGGCGACCCCCATTCACTGATCGAAGGCATGATCATCTGCGCCTTCGCCGTCGGCATCCAGACCAGCCACATCTACATCCGCGGCGAGAACCGGCGTGGCGCCGAGATCCTCCAGACCTGCGTCGACGAGGCCTACCGCGAGGGCATCCTCGGCCCAAAGGTGATGGGCAAGGATGGCTTCTCGCTCGACATGTACATCACCCGCGGCGCCGGCGCCTACATCTGCGGCGAAGAGACCGCCCTGATGGAGTCGCTCGAAGGTCGCCGGGCGCAGCCACGCATCCGCCCGCCGTTTCCGACCGAAGTCGGTGGTGGCCTGTTCGGGCGCCCCACCGTCGTCAACAACGTCGAATCGCTGATGTGCATCCCGCACATCATCAACCGCGGCCCCGGCTGGTTCGCCTCGATCGGCAACCCGGCGTGTCCCGGTCCCAAGGTCTACACCATCAGCGGCGACGTGAATAAGCCCGGCGTCTATGAGCTGCCCATGGGCGTGACGCTGCGCGACCTGGTCTACAAGTACGCGGGCGGCACGACGCGCAACCAAAGAATTAAGGCAGTCTCTCCTGGCGCGCTCGCTTGTCAACTGCTCACTGACAAGCACCTCGACGTCACAATGGACACCGCCACGCTGACCCGGCCGCCGTTCTTCAACGACTTTGGCCCCGTCGGCTTCGGCGCGGGCGGCATCATCGTTTACGGCGAGGACTGCGAGATCCTCGACCTGCTCGTCAACGCGTCGGGCTTCTTCGCCCGCGAGAGCTGTGGCAAGTGCGTCCCGTGCCGTGAAGGCACCACCTGGATGCACATGATGCTGCGCCGCATGGCGGCCGGCGCCGCCGCCGGCAAGGACCTCAACACGCTGCTCGACGTCGCCAAGAACATCTCTGGGCGCAAGACGCTGTGCGCGCTGGGCGACTTCGCCGTCGAAGCCATTGGCTCGGCCTTCCGCGAGTTCCGTCCAGATCTCGACAAGGCAGTGGCCGACCGTGCCGCTCGCCATGGCAACGGCCATTCACTCAACGCCTCGTCGGAAGGCGCCCAGCACGCCGGCCACGCCGTCACTGTGGCGGGCACCGCCAACTAACCCAGCGGAACCAGGGGATCATCATGACAGCTGCTCCGCGGTCGAACACCGTGACGCTGACCATCGACGGGGCGGAAATCACCGTCCCGGCCGGCACGCTCGTCGTCGAGGCGGCGCGCCAGGTCGGCTCTGAGGTGCCGGTCTTCTGCTACCACCCCAAGCTCTCGCTGGCCGGCGCCTGCCGCATGTGCCAGTGTTCCATCGCCATGGCCCCGCCGCCCGGCCAGCCAGCACGGCCGCCGGCGCTGATGACCGCCTGCACCACCCGCGTCAGCCCCGGCATGGTGGTGGACACCATGTCCGCCCCCGCCATCAAGGCGCGCGAATCGGTCATCGAGTTCCTACTGATCAACCATCCGCTCGACTGCCCCGTGTGCGATGCCGGTGGTGAGTGCCCCCTCCAGGACAACTCGCACGCCTGGGGCCCCAAGGAGAGCCGCTTCGCCGAGGACAAGCGCCTGGCGCGCAAGGGCGCGTCGCTCTCGCCGCTGGTGGTGCTCGACCAGGAGCGCTGCATCGTCTGCTACCGCTGCACTCGCTTCATGGCTGAGGTGCCCGGCCAGGCTGAATTGGACTTCCACCAGCGCGGCTACCGCTCGCAGCTGCGCGTCATCGAAGACCGCCCCATGCAGTCGCGCTTCCAGGGCAACATCATCGACCTCTGCCCCTGCGGCGCGCTCACCAGCGAGACCTACCGCTTCCGCTCCCGCCCCCACGACCTGGACCACGCCGACTCGGTGTGCGCGCAGTGCCCTGTCGGCTGCAACCTAATCCTGGATAGCCGCGCCAACGAAGTCGCACGCGTCCGTCCCCGCCAGAACGAAGCGGTCAACGAGATCTGGCTGTGCGACAAGGGTCGCTTCGGCCAGCACTACGCCTCCAGCCCGGATCGCCTGCGCGCGCCCATTGTGCGCCAGGACGACGGCACCGCGCGCATGGCGTCATGGCCGGAGGCCATCGGGAGCGCCGCCGTCGCGCTCCAGCGCGTTAAGCAGCAGCACGGTCCGCAGGCCATCGGCGTCATCGGCGGCCGTAACCTCACCAACGAGGACTGCTACGCCCTCGCGCGCTTCGCCTCCGAAGTGCTGGAGACGCCCAACGTCGATCACCGCATCGGCGCCCGCAACCGCGCCGCCAACCCGCTCGCCGCCTACGGCCTTGACAGCTTCAATTCTGAATACATAGACGCCGAGCACGCCGACGCCATCTTCTTGATCGGCGCCGACGTCTACGAGGAGATGCCGGTCTTCTGGCTGCGCATCCGCAAGGGCATCACCAAGGGCGCCAAGCTGCTCGTCGCCAACCCGCGCTCCACCGAGGCCGACCGGCTCGCCTTCCGGCGACTGCGCTACCTGCCCGGCCAGGAGCTCGCCGTGCTGCGCGCCATCGCCGCCGCCCTGGTCGAAAAGCCGCCCATGGTGGAGCAGCCCGCCCCGCCTCCTCCGGCAGAGGGGCAAGAGCCGCAGCCCGCGCCCCCCCCCGTGCCGCGCGACCTGTCGGGCCTCGCCGCTGCGCTCGGTGGTCTCACCGCCGAAGCGGCTGCCCAGGCAGCCAACCTGAATATCGACGCTGTACGCGCCGCCGCCGCCGCGCTGGCCGTCGCCAAGCGCCCGCTGATCTACGTGGGCTCCCGTCTCACCCTGCGCTCGGACGTCGATCAGCTGGCAGCTGCGCTGGTGGGCCTCGCCGGGGCGCTGGGCAGCCCCAAGGCGATTAACTTCTTCCCGGAAGGCGCCAATGCCCGCGGCGCAGAGTACGCCGGCCTGGTGCCGGGCCAGGGCGGCCTCTCGGCAGGCGAAATCATCGCGGCCGCCGCTGAGGGCACGGTCAAGGCGCTCTACCTCGTCGGCGAGAACGTCCTGGAGACGCATCCCGACCGGCAGCAAGCCGAGCGCGCGCTCGCTAACGCCGAGGTGGTCGTGGTCCACGAGCTGTTCGAGACCGCCACCACCCAGCACGCCCACGTCGTCTTCGCTGCCACCGCCGTCCCCGAGAAAGACGGCACCATGACCAACGCCGAAGGCCGTCTCCAGCGCCTCTATCGTGGTGTCATCCCAGCCGAGCAGGCGCTCGCAGACTGGCGCATCCTGGCCGATCTCTCCTCCGAGATGGGCGTCGCCCTCGGCTACGCCGCCGCCGTCGAGATCACGCGCGACATGCTCGCCGATCTCCCTGTCTACGCCCCGGCCGCCGAGAACATCCCCGCCGAAGGCATCATCTGCCGCACTTTTGGCTCTGATGCGGGCGCCCGCGCTCCCGGCGCAACCCGACGGCGCGGCACGGTCCGGCGACCTCCTCCTGCTCACCTACTCCGAGCTCGTCGGCGACGAGACGATGGTGCGTCCCACCGCGGAACTGCTGGACACCGTGCCTGCGCCATACGTCGAGGTGAACGCGGCAGACGCCGAGCGTTTTGGACTGGTTGCCGGGCAGCTCGCCACGCTCAATACCGGGCGAGGCTACGTCGAGCGCAGCGTGCGCGTCAACCGGCGTTGTCCTGAAGGCGTGTGCTTCGCGCCCGACAACCTTGGCCGGCCGCGCGTAAATGCCATCCTCGACTGGCACACTGAGCAGGCGCACGTCACTCTCGCGCCTGCGGCCACCGTCGTCACGGTGGGGCGAAGCGAACCTGACGCACGACACCGCCGAATCCGCGGGGAGCCGCGCCTGATGCTCGATTGGATCGATTGGAACCTGGTGCTGGCGATCGTGACCAGCGTCATCAAGTCCTTCGTCATCATCAACCTGTTGCTGGCGGCCTTCGCCTACCTCACGCTCACCGAGCGCAAGGTAATGGGCCGCATGCAGGTACGCTATGGTCCCAACCGCGTTGGCCCCTTCGGCCTGCTGCAGCCCATCGCGGACGGCATCAAGTTGGCCTTCAAGGAGGACATCACCCCTTCGCAGGCCAACCCATGGGTGCACACCATTGCCCCTATCCTCTCGCTGGTACCGGCGCTAATCATCTTCGCCGTCATCCCGATTGGGCCGC
>CADCTC010000243.1 GCA_902805635.1 uncultured Chloroflexota bacterium | reverse complement strand
GCGGCGGGCGGCCCCGGCGGCACCTCCTGCCGTGCCATTCCTTTCATCCCAAAGCCTACTCAGCTCTCCGCCTGATCAAAAGACCCTGTACTGCACTGGACCAGTTGTGAATACTGTGGCAACAGGCCGGACCGCCCGGACTACCCATACAGGTGCTGGGTGCGGCCGGCTGCTCATCACACCTTGAGGTGTTGCCACTTGCCGGCACGGTAGCGCCAGAAGACCAGGGCGCACTCCAGGGTGGAGCCGGCGACGAACGCCAGGTAAGCGCCGGGCAGGCCCCAATGCAGCACGTTCACCGCGAACCACGCCACGGGCAAGCGCACCAGCCACATACTGAAGGTCACCAGCAGCATCGGGAAGCGCGTGTCGCCAGCGCCGCGCAGTCCACCGGTCAGGCCCAACGCCAGCGCCATCTGCACCTGGCCGAGCGCCAGCACGCGCATGGCCAGGCTGCCTGCCTCCAGGATCTCCGGGTCATCGGTGAAGGCGCGCACCATGGGATCCGCCGCCACCAGGAACAGCACGCCGACGCTGCCCATCCACAGCATGGCGGAACGCGTGGCGAACCATGTGGCGCGCCGCGCGCGGTCGGGCTTGCCCGCGCCCAGCGCCTGGCCGGTCAGCGCCGTGGCCGCCATGGAGAACCCAAAGCCCGGCAGGAACGACAGCGACACCAGGCTGAACGAGATGCGCTGGGCCGCGAACACCGCCGTGCCAAGCGCGATGACGACGTAGCTGAACAGCAGCATCCCCAGCGAGCGAGAGAGCTGCTCGCCCATGGATGGCAGCCCCACCCGCAGCAGACGCCGGATCAGCGGCACGTCCGGCAGCCAGCTCCCGCCGCCGATCTCCAGTCGTGTCTTGGTGGCGCCGTACGCGAGCATTACGAACAGCACAGCCAGGCCGGCGAACCGGCCGATCGCCGCACCCCAGGCAGAGCCGACCACACCCAGCGCCGGCAAACCCAGGAAGCCGAAGATGAGCGCGTAGGAAGCCACTACGTTCACGGCGTTGACCACCACGGCGGAGACCATCGGCGTGCGACTGTCGCCCGCGCCACGCAAGGCAGCGCCCAGGATAAAGGAGAGCGTGAGGGCGAACGAGGTGAGGAAGATCACCTCCAGGTACGCGCCACCCGCCTCCACCACGTCGGGCGCCGCCCCCATCAGCCGTACCAGTGGCTTGGCCCCCGGCACGCCGATCAGCGCCAGGACAATGCCCAAGCCGATCCCCATGATGATCGACTGTTTCAGTACCCGCGACGCCTCGCGCGGCTCTTTGGCGCCGGTGAAGCGCGCCACCAGCACCGTGGTGCCGGTGCCGATCGCCGACATGGCCGCGAAGATGACGAACAGCACCTGCACCGAGACCCCCACGCCCGCGACGGCAGCGGCCCCCAAGCGCGCCACCATCAGCAGGTCCACCACGCCGACCGCGGTCTGGAGCAGGTTCTCCACGATCACTGGCCAGGCCAGGTTGAACACCAGGCGGCGGATGGCGCGGTCATCGTCGAGCGCCTCGGCGCTGATGGCGGGCATTCCGGGACGGTGCGCGCCGCCCGGAGGACCACTCTGCGTCTCCCCGCTCCCGGGGCCGTCTCCGCTTGGCTCCTGGGCAGCGACGTTGGCCGACGTCTGACCGCTCGCCGCACCGCCTGCAGGGTTGGGCGTCTCCTCAGAGCCTGCTGCCGGCGTCCGGACGCTGCTACTCACCCGACGATTCTAGCCGCGTCCGCCACCGGCTCTTCACCTTGGCGCCTGACAGCCAAGGCGAAGAGAGTAAGAGGTCAGGCGGTCGCCGGCACCTGGATACGACGCGCGACTTCGGCGCCGGAAGCGTCCTTCACCGAGATAACTCGAGCGGTCACGCCATTGGCGAGCTGTGCGGTGCCCTTGAGCAGCGTCGAGGTATCCGCGGTGATCTTTACGGTCAATGCACTGCCGCCCGTGGGTGTGATCTTCAGCGAGGACCGATCACCCGCCAAGTCTGACACGACGCCCACCGTAACGGTCTGGTTGGCCCCCTTGCGGCCGGCGCGGTCATCCTGCGCCGGGAGGAGCATGATCCGCTTTGCCAGGAGAGTCGTGGCGTTGGGGCGGTCGCCGGTCACCAACACACGCTGATTGGCCACTAGGCTTGCAAACGTGGCGGTCGCCTCCCTGGGCCCGTGGAAGGTGGTATCGGCATTGGTGGTGATGGTGAGGTCGCCGTGCTTGGTCGTCACCACCAGAGACTTCGCCCCATTGTCGATCGACTTGATCGTGCCCATGGCTGCCCTGCGCTGAGCCAGTGACGCAGCGCCGCGACGGTCGTCCTTGTCCTTGTCCTTGTCCTTGTCCTTGTCCTTGTCCTTGTCACGTCCACGCCCGCCGCGGTTGTCATCGGCCAGGGCCACACCGGCGGGGGCGGCGGCGAGCGCGCCCGCGGCGAGAGCGCCACGCAGCATGCGGCTCAGGAGCAGGTTGCGGTTCATTATTGTGTCTTCCTTGTGGTGTTGAAGTGCTCTGGAGTGCTGTGGGCCGCTCCACGTGTCATCGGGTGCAGCGCCCTTCTAGTGCAGGTAACGCCACCAGGCCCAAAAAAGATAGCGGTGTTGGACGGCTGGCACAATCGCGTGCAGTGAACCAGCCGTCCGTTGCCGTGCGGCCTGCTGGTCCGGTTGCCAGACGGCTGGGCATCCGCGCGCTGGCGGCGCCGCGCTGGCAGCTGGGGGCCGCCGCCGGCATGCACGTCGTCAACGACGGGCTGTTCGCAGGCACGTACCCCCTGCTGCCGCTCGTGGCCGCGGAGCTCGGCCTCTCCTACGCCGAGGTGGGGGCGATCAAGACCGCCCTTTCGGGAGCGTCCTCGATCCTGCAAGTTCCCGCCGGAATTGTCGCGGAGCGCATGGGAGAGCAGCTCCTCTTGGCGCTGGGCACCACATGGGTGGGAGCCGGGTTGCTGGGCATGGCCTTCGCCGGGGGCTACCTTCCCCTGCTCGTACTTGGCCTCGTCGCCGGCATCGGCGGTAACGCGCAGCACCCGGTGGCGTCGGCCGTTGTCTCGCGTCTGTTTGATTCGGGTCGTCGCGCCACAGCCATCGGCACGCTCAACTTCGCCGGAGACATCGGCAAGGTCATCGCCCCCGTCATCGTGGGCGTCGCCGCGGCATATGCCGGCTGGCGCGCGGGCTTCGCGGTCCTGGGTGTGATCGGCGTCGTGTTCTCACTGCTCTACCTCATCGCCGTCCCGGAGCCGGCGCGCATCGGCTCAGCAACTCGTGGCCCCGACCCCTCCCAGCCGGCCGGTTCAGCCTCCACCCAGGACGGCGCGGTGTCTCGCGCCAGCAGCAGCGAAACCGCCAGTGTCGCTGCCTCTCACGTGGAGGGCTGGGGCATCCGCTCGCCGCGCCTGTTCTCCATCCTGATCGGCATCGGCGTGCTCGACTCGATGGCGCGCGGCACGGCGCTGGTCTTCATCCCCTTCCTCCTGCAGGAGAAGGGCGCCGATGCTACTTCGATGAGCTTCTACTTCTCGATGATCTTTGCGGCCGGCGCGGCCGGCAAGTTCATTTGCGGACCCCTCGCAGACCGCTTCGGCAACGTCGGCGTCATCGCCATCACCGAGCTGGTCACAGCGGCGGCGCTGGTGGGCCTGCTCGCCGCACCGCTGGGTTGGGCGCTGCTGGCACTGCTGCCGTTGGGCTTCGTGCTCAACGGCACGTCGTCGGTGCTGTACGCGCTGGTGGCGAACCTCACCGATCCGCGCCGACGTGCGCGCGGCTACGGCATCTATTACACGTGCAGCCTGCTCGCCTCGGCGGCCGCTCCCGTCGTCTATGGCCTGCTCGCAGACCGCGCCGGCCTGGGCGCTGCGTTCATCGCGCTGGCAGTCGCCACCGCCGCCATCGTCCCGGCGGTGGTCACGGTTGGACGCGGCCTCACCGCCGCGGCGGAGTAGTGGCCACCTGCCTCCCACTGTCATCCCGAGCGCAGCGAGGGATCTCGTCAGAATCCCCACGTGCTCGGCCATCCGACGAGATCCCTCGTCGCACGCTCCTCAGGATGACATGCTTCAGGCGCTGCCGTGCACACGCGGCGCCGGCTCGCTCACTCGGCCAGCCGCTCGGGCGCGATGTCGGCCGGCACTGTCCCTGGGAAGTACCAGATGGGGTTGGTCAGGGCCAGGCACCGCCCACGCGTGGGGTCATCCACCGGCGTCTCGCGCGGAGCGCCGTCGGGCAGCAGCGTCGGGTCCCAGATCTCGGCCCGCACGAACGTTGGCCCACTCCGCGAAGGCGCAACGGGGAGGCGCTGGGTGACCAGCCCGGCGCCCAACGCAATCGGGGCCTGGCGCTCACCATCGACTACCCAGCAGAGCTGCCAGTGCGGCTCGGCAGCGCCCAGCGTTACTAGCGCCTCCAGCGGGCCGGCATCGCCACTCAGCGGCACCACCTGGCCCATCCGGTGGCCCGCGGAGTCACGCAGCCACAGGCGCGACCGGAAGCGAACTGGGTCGGCGGGGTAGAAGTTGCCCGAGCGCAGCCCGGCCAGCAGGACATCTTCCTCTGTTGAGCTGGCGCGGATGCGGGTGGCGAAGTTGTTGCCGTTCTGCCAGCCAACACGCGCCGAGTGGGCGTCCGAGGAGCCGCTGCCACTGATGACCACTCCGGCCCGGCTCAGCCCGTCCCACAGGCGCAGGTAGTCCACCAGCGGGAAGTGGTGGCGACCGGCGGGGAAGCCGACTTCCAGCGTGGTGGCGCCGTACGCGCGGTGCTCGGTGTACTCGGCCACGCGCCGCTCCAGTTCGACGTCCCGCGCCGCGGTGTCGTTTGGGTCTAACTTGTAATGCGAGAAGGGGTGGTTCAGACTGAACGGGACCCCATGGCGCTTGGCCCACGCCACGCCATCGGCGTGGCTGAACCCGCCGGGGCAGCCAGCGTAGTCCATCAGTGGCGCGGCGCTGCCCCAGGCGTTCTTGTGCTGGCCTGCCCAGGAAATCTCCTGGGCCACGTGGCACGTCACGCCGTGGAGCGCCGCCAACTCCTTGGCGTGCGCCCGCTGCCGCGCATGCAGTTCGTTTCCCGCGCGCTCGTGCCTAATGGTCAGGTCGTCCACGTACAGGCGGATATTCCCGGAGCGCCGCACGCGCACCACCAGTCGCAGCCCCGTCATCGCGTTGTCGATACCACCGAGTCCGTCAGGCTCGGCGTCGCGCGCCGGGTCGATCTCGTGGCGTACCCACTCGCCGCTCGGCGCCGCGAGCGAGATGGTGCGGATGCGGTAGCGGTCGTCGTGCACGGGGTGCGGCGCGTGGTCGGCGTCCGAGCCGTGCAGCAGGTAGCGCAAGCGCGACTGGCGCAGGTCGGGCGGCTGCTCGGTGAGCGTCAGGTCGAGCCAGGCTTCGGCGTCGTGTGGGCTAGCCTCTTCCAGCCGCACCGCCAGCGCGACGCGCACTCCCGCCAGCAGCGGCCGGCTGTGCATCTTGGAGTCAGCGCGGAAGTCGAGGAACAGCGACTGCCAGTCCTCCGGCACATCGGGGGACGCTTCATCCGCCGAGCGTGCGACAGCAGCGTCCAGGCGCAGTGACTGCGTGCCGGCGAAGCACGTCTCCCGCGAGAGCGCGGCGCCGCCCTCTAGAGCGGGGTCCCGGTGGCTGACCTGCCACCCGACGCCGATCTCCCCGGCCTGGCCACCCTGCTTGACCCGCGCAACGCGCGCCGTCAGCTCTGGCGCCTCGAAGTCGAAACGGTCCACGAACGGCCCGCCGATGCACAGCGAGATGCGCGTATCGTGGTCAGTCAACCAAACCACGTCCACACCCGCGCGGCGCGCCTCATAGCAATGCGCGCCGATGCTGGCCGGCCCCTCGATGCTGGAGTGGCAGTGCAGCTGCGCGCTCACGTAGTGCGGGAAATCTGTTGTGTCAGTGGCCGAGCTAATAGCGGTAGAGATCACGGCGTGAGTATCACGAATTGCCGTGCAGTGTCACCGGCCCCATCAGCCCGGAGGGACGCATCGCCCCCTCATAGTGGTTCGCGGCGGAGTTGGTGACTCGGACCTCTAGCTCGTTTTCGCCTGCGCGCCATAACGACGCGGGCGTCACCACGACGTATGGCGCCCACAGCGCCTCGCCCGCGCGCGATCCATTCACACGCACCTCCGCCACTTCGCCGGCAGTGCCCAGGTCGACCACCACAGCGAGACCATCCAGTGCCCGCGCCGGCAGCGTGACTGACGTGACGTAACGCAAGGTGCCGGAGAAGCGCTCCAGATCCTGCACAGTGGTCCAGTCGCCCAGCCCACCGACCTGCATACGTCTTCCATCGGCGTCCACCACGGTCCAGTTCTCCGCCAGCTGGCTCCACTCCTGTGCTGCTGGGCCGCTGCCGTTTGCTTGCGATCCGCCGACCCTCGCCCGCCCCTCGCCCGCCCGCCCGGCCGGTGTCTCCTGCCCCGCCGTGAGGACCAGTAGCCGGCACTCGCGCCGCGGCAACCGCAGTGTAAACCCGACCCCTTTATCGGGGGCAATAGTCCGTATCGGCGAACCGTCCATACGCAAGGGATCGACCCACGTGGCCGTACCACTCGCGCCCACGCTGATCCTCCCGGTGATCTCCGCCTCACCTTCGTTGAACAGCGCGTACACGTCCGCACCCTCCTTGCGCACATGGATGACGCGCAGGTCGGGCGCCGGTGGCTCTATGGTGAAGTCACTCACGCCACCAGCCGCGGCAAGGTCGATCGTGTCCGACTCCGAAAGTGGGGCCTCAAAGACCAGACCACCAGCGCGCTGGAAATCGACCAGGCGCTGCCTGGCAGCCACGCTCAGCTGCGGCTCGCCGTCCAGCACCGCGGCCCGGTAGCGTTGTGAGCCGGCTACCAGCTCACGATCCCCTATCGCGGCACGCTCGATGGTTGCGCTGTCCAGGTAGAGGAAGTCCACCTGGGCCTCATAGAGCCGGCGCACTGCCCGCCACGGCAGCGCATAGCCGGCGCCAACCACCGCCACGTGGCAGAAGTGCTCACAGTCGGTCAGCAGCCAGGACAAGCGTGCGACGTAGCGCAGCAACGTCTGGAAGTGCGGCCACCAGCAGTTGTGCAGCGCCACGTCGGGCTCACTCTCGAACGCGCGGCCATCGCGCACTGAGTAGAAACAGGCGTGCGGGATGAACAGGTTGGCGCCCCGCGCCAGGTGCCAGTCAATCAGCCACTTGACCTCGTCCAGTGACAGGCCCCACCCGTAGGCGCCGAACAGCTCGGTCACACTGCGCCGCCGCCCCGCCGCGCGGGCGGCGCTGGTAGCGGCCTTGGCGGAAACGCTGTGCTCGCCTTCCAACGCGGTGCCGTCGCGCGGCGCCACCCATCGCCACACGGCGTCCTGCCCCGGCCAGTGGAAGCGCGCCAGTGACGCCATGTCGTTACTGGAGTGCGGGTGACCGGTAAGCGCGATGCCGCGCGTGGCGCACCACTCCGCCTGCGCGCCGTAGAAGACCTCGCCGATGTGCGCCTCCACGGCGGCCGTGTAGTCAGCGCGAAACGCGTCCGTTCCCGGCCCGTAGTCAGTCCACAGCGCCGGCAGCCAGGTGAGCAGCTCGTCGACCTCGCGACCCAGGCGCGCCGCGACCCTCTCGTCAAACCCGGCGGTGTAGGGCCAGGCGGTGCGCCGCGCGCCGCGGCCCAGCGGGCTCGGCTCGTCGGTGAACATCGCCACCACCGTCGTGCCCAGGTGCTCCCCCAGCGCTTCTGCATACCGATCGTGGGTCAGACGGATGAACGCGGCCACGGCGGCCGGGTTCATCAGGTCGCCCGCCGGCGGTGCGGTGGCCATGCCGTCGTCCTGCTCCGGCAGCGCGCCGCGGATGCGGCCGCCGCTGGGCACGTCCAGGCACGCCAGCAGTCGCCAGTCACCCGGCCCCACGTCCACCCGCACCAGTCCCCGGTCGCCGATAGGGAGCAGCGTGAGCGTATCCGGGTCTATGGCCGCAGCCGTGTCGTTCCGGCCCCCGCCATCGCCCTCACTGATCGAAGGGTCGGAGGTGCCTATTGAGGGACGCACTCGCGCCAGTACGGCGCACACCGGCCAGGCCACGAGGGAACGGCCGTCCGCCACGCGCCAGTAGCCGCACCACGGTCCCTGCACGTCACGCTGCTGGAGCACCAACGCCCGAGCAGCGTAGTCCGGGTTCTCCGCCACTACCTGGCCGCACGCCGACCCGGAAGGATACGAGCTTTCATCGTAGAGGATGACGCGCATGCCGAGCCGGGCACATTCGTCCGTCACGAGGCGCACCAACCGGAAATACTCCGGCGTAAGGTAGCCCACGCGCGCCGAGAGGCCCACGCGCGGGTGGATCAACACGCCTCCGCAGCCGCCGTCGTGGAACGCGCGCAGCTGGCGCAGCAGCTCGGCCTCGTCCAGGTCGTCGTTCCAGAACCAGAAGGGCACGGCGCCGAACTCGGCAGGAGGATGGCGCAGCTGTTCGAGCCAGTCGAAAGTGGACGGGTGCATGGAGCCGAAGTATGCTGCACAATGAAGCCATGAACACCGTCATCGCCACACCTGCCAGCACTGCCCTCCGCAGCCGCACCACACGCCGTTTCTTGCTCTCGTCGTCCGCTGTGCTCGCCGCGCCGGTCCTGGCCGCGTGTGGAGCCGGCGGTGGCGCCGCGGGGAGCGGATCGACCGAGACGAAGCCCGGCGCCGTCTCCAGCAAGCCGGTGACGCTCTCTTACCTCAATTGGTTCAGCCCGACCGACCCGCAGAACGTGCTCTTCCCCCACGCGCTCAAGGTATTCCAGGCGCAGCACCCGCAGGTGAACGTGGAGCAGGTGGTGGCCACCGGCTCGGTGATGGAGAAGTACCTCTCGCTCGCCGCCGCCGGCACCACGCCCGACATCTCGGCGCTCAACCCGCAGTTCGTGGAGCCGCTGCGGGCGCGCGGCTCGCTGGCGGACCTGACGCCGTACATCAAGCGCGACGGCAAGACGTGGCAGCCGGAAGACATTACGCCTGCCACGCAGGTCCGCGCCCAGAAGAACGGCAAGTGGCACGCCATCCCGCTGCAGATGGGCCTGTGGTTCCTCTTCTACAACACCAATCTGCTCCAGCAAGCCGGAGTTTCCAAGCCGGACGCGAGCTGGGACTGGGACAAGCTACCGGAGGTGGTGCGCGCCGTGCGCGCCCGCACGCCAGACGTGCTTGGCATGACGCTGCCGCCCTACGAGCTGCCGGTGCGCGACAATGGTGGCGACGTGCTGGACAAGGACGAGAAGAAGTGCCTGCTCGACCAAGCGCCGGCCGTCGAGGCGATCCAGTGGATCGGGGACCTGCGCCAGAAGCACAAGGTGAACCCCACGCCCGAAGAGATGGGCGGCCAGAACGCGCAGCAGCTTTGGCAGGCAGGCCGCATCCTCTTCCACGTCGGCGACCCCGGCTTCCTCAGCACGTCGCAGCGCGCCAAGCCGAGCTTCCAGTGGGACATCGCCGTGGTCCCCAAGGGCAAGATCACCCGCGTCAGCACGGTGAAGGGGCCTAGCCTGATCCTCTCCCAGGACTCCAAGGAGAAGGACACCGCCTGGTCGTGGCTGGGCCACTACACCGGCCCGGAGATGCAGCGCTACGTTGCGGTGGAGGGCAAGGTCGTCTCCGCCCGCACGTCCGCGCTCAAGGCATACGTCGGCGTGGACGAGGGGATCACCAAGCAGGTGGTGCTGGACACGGCACAGATCGCCAAGGCCATGCCGTACGTGGCGCGGTTCGACGAGATGGACAAGGAGATCAGCACTGGGCTAGACACGGTCTACACCGGGCAGCGCCCCGCCAGGGACGCCATGGCCGAGGTGGTGCGCAAGGTGAACGCTATCCTGGCGGGGTAGTCTGCGGTGATGACCGTGGCTGAGGGCTAGCTCACGGCTAGCCTGTCTGCAGCTCGCGGGTGAGGCGCTCGTTCACGTCTTTGAGCGTTGCCGGGGCGGGCACCTCCCCGCGCTGCATCTTGCCCATGTCCGTGTTGATCACGTCGCCCTTGATACGCGGCCATTCGGCGTGGAATGGCCACCACAGCACGTCGGCGGCGCCCTTGACCAGGACGTCCACGTTCGCCAGACCCAGCTTCTTCACGCGCGCGACTTCCAGCTCGTTGGAGGGGATGTGGGCGCGCAGGCCCACTACGGTGGGCGCGTTGTGCGGCAGCCGGACCTCGTAACCGGGCTTCGTATTGTTGAACTTGACCCACTCCCACGCCAGGTCCGGGTTGCGCGCGTTCTTGGTCACGCCCACGCCCGATCCGCCCGTACGGAACTTGCGCGTCGCGCCGGTCTGCAGCTTGGGCACCCAGAACATGTCCCACTTGAGGTCGGGCGTCATGCGCATGAAGTTGCCGATCTGCCACGGGCCGGTGACGTACATCGCCACGTTGTTCTGCGCGAACAGCGCCCAATAGTCCTTCTGCCCCAGCCGGTCCCGGTCGGCGCCCGTCGGCTGGATCTTCGTCTTGGTCGTCCAGTCCACCCACATGTCGACTGACTTGGCCCACTTGGGGTCGTCCATGGCGCCCTTGGTGGGCTTGAGCCGGTCGTTCACGAAGTACGCGTTGCCTGAGTACGGCACGCTCTCGAAATACTCCACCAGCAGACCGTACTGGCTGCCGTCCGGCTTGGTCAGCTTGCGCGCCAGCTCCACCACGTTGTCCCAGGTGAAGTTGTTGCTCGCAGCCTCGGTCGGGATCTGCAGCCCCGCGGCGTCAAAGAGCTGCTTGTTGGCAAAGACCGCAGAAATGGGTGCCAAGTCCCCCGGCAGGCAGAACAGCTCGCCGTTGTAGGTGTAGCCGGCGGTCAGCTGGGGGTAGAAGTCCTTGGCCGCGACGGTCTTGTCCCTGTTCATGAAGGGCGCCAGTGGCCGGAAGAGCTGCCCCTTGGCGAAGGCGGGGAACTGCTCGTTCTCGCTGGTGACCACGTCCGGGGCCGAGCCGGAGGCCATCAGCACCACCTGCTTGTTGATGTACTCCGCCCAGGGCGTCACCTGCTCCTCGAATTTGACCCCGCTGAACTGTTCGCTGAACGCCTTGCGCGTCGCCTCGGCGGACGGGCTGGTCAGGTTGGAGCTCCAGCTCGCGTAAGAGATCTCCTTGGGGCCGGCCAGCTTGGCCGGCTGTCCCGCGCCCGGCCCCTGCGCCTCGCCGCCGCAGGCGGTCAGCGCGGCGCCGGCCGCGGTTGCGCCAAGCGCCCCCAGCGCGGCGCCCAGCCGGTGCATCCCCCTGCGGCTGTACGTCTGTGCCATGCGCGCCATGCGTGCCATACGTGCTTCCCTCTGTGCTGTGGTGTCGCGCCCCGGGGCGCCTATTCCATCCTTGCACCGTCTGCGCGTGACGTCAAGCGCCGGTCTTGCCTAGGGACGCTGGCCGTTCCTCTTCAATGACATCGAGCTGCGCGACGAGATCACCGGCTCACCGTCCGGCGCGGGCCCAGGCCTCGTCCAATGTCTGGTTGACGTGCTTCTCGGACTCAGCGAGGATGTCCGGGATCGTGCGCTGCCCCTCCAGGACGCGCGGCCCCAACTCGGCCATCGCGTAGTTGCGCGTCCTCGCCTGGTCGTTGGTCCAGATCTCGTCACCGGCCGGCGTGACGTCGCGGATCTTGGCATGCTTCATCACGTCCACGAAAACGGGCATGCGGGGGTCGCTCTCCTTGTAAGCCTTGTCTTCGGCGGCTTCTAGGAGCGCCGGCATCTGGCCGGTGCGCGAGCCGAACAGAACCTGCGCGTCCTTGGTGTAGCAGTAGTGCTTGAGGAACTCCCACGCCGCGTCGAACTTATCGCCCTTGATGCCGGTGGGAATGGCGAGCGCGAAGCCGCCCGCCCAGGTGACGGGCGTGCCCTCCATTCCACGCGGGCGGGGGGCCGGCGCCACACCGAAGTCCACGTGCTTGCCATACAGCTTGAAGTTGCCCAGCTCCCACACGCCCGTGACGCCCATGGAGATGCCGTCGTTGAACCAGGCGCCCTGCTCGCGCGGTCCCCAGCGGGTGCGCCAGTCCTCGTACGCCTGGAAGCTGCCGAAGATCTGGTCGACCGTGGCCTTGACGTGCTCGAGCGTCGCTCGCCCCTTGACGTCATTGAACGCCGCCCTACGGTTGGGCTTGCCGTCCGGTCCCGGCTTCAACCACTGGCCGCCGGCTGCCCAGTGTAGGCCGATGCCCCAGTTGGTGTTGGCCCCCCAGCCGACGTATCCTGGGCGGAGAAGGCGGCCGCCCTCGGTCTTGGTGAGCTTCTTGCCCACGTCCAGCGCCTCCTCCCACGTCTTGGGCGGCTTGTTGGGGTCCAGGCCGGCCTCGGCGAAGTGCTTCTTGTTGTAGTAGAGCGCCCGGTCGTCAGTGTTCCAGGGCAGCGCCGTGATCTTGCTGCCCTGGCCCGGCGGGTACATCACCTCCTCCACGGTGGCGGCGTAGAACTTCTTCATGTCGATCTTGTCGCGCTTGACGAGGTCGTCCAGCACGGTCGTTGCGCCCCTGGCGCCGTGGCCACCCATCTTGAAGCGGTCGATCTTGATCGTCTCGGGCGGGTTGCCCGCGGCGAGCGCCGCCACGAACTTCTCGCGGTCCAGCGCCCCCTCGCCCGCCAGCTGGCTGTTGTCCAGTCCCTCCACGGTGATGTGGGAGAACTTCTGCTGGAAGTTGGCGATGACGGCGTTCTCGGGCTCCTCGCTCGCGCCGGTCCACTTGCCCCAGTAGGCTATCTTGACCGGCTGCTTGGTGCCACCCGTCGATCCAGTGCCGGGAGCAGACCCCGCAGCGCCACAGGCCGCCAGCACCAGGGGTGGTGCCGCGCTCACGGCTGTGCGCAGGAACAGGCGTCGCGTCAGAATCGCTGCTTCACCGCTTGGCATGTGGTTCTTCCTCCTCGACCGAAGTGGGGGCGTGTGTCCACCATATCCGCACCGAAGGCGGGCGTCAACTCTCCCACAAGGGCCGCCTGTACCGGCCCGCCGAAGCCATTCGGAACACCTCTAGCGCGACCCTTCTTCCTCGAGCGTGTGGCGGCGGCCCCAGAGGTGCTGGAGGGTGTCCTGGGGCTGCCAGCCCAGCAGTCGCCTGGCCTTCTCGTTGGAGTACTTGCCGTGCGGCAGGTCGGCCAGGATATGGAAGACCTCAAAAGGGTGCGGCAGCGGCGCCTCGAGCGCGCAGCGGATGGCGTGGCCGGCATCGTTCCACGACACCGTCATGGGAAACATGCCGTCGATGTTGGACCGGTTGACCGCGGGGTCCACGAAGCGTGAGAAGAGGAGCACCGGGATCTCCAGGTCATGCTGTTCGGCGAAGATGCGCAGCACCTCCTGGCCCAGGTACTTGCTGTGGCTGTACAGCAGGGAGCCAGGGCGCGCCGGCGCATCGTCAGGGACGCCGAAGTCCCACCAGTAGCCGCCCGGCCGGTCCAGGGTGACCTGCTGCGGACCGGTCTGCACCACGCGGCGGATGCCGTGCGCCACGGCGGCGCGCGCGATGTTGTAGGCGCCGACGGTGTTGACGCGGAAGGCGCCCACGGGATGCGGGCGCACCACCGAGCAGTTCACGATAGCGTCCATGCCCTCGCACGCGGCTAGCACTTGCTCAGGGTCGCTCACGTCCACTTCGCGCAACTCGTGTGGCGGGCCGAGCAGCGGGGGTGAGGGCCGTCCCGGCATGTTCGCCCGCGGATCGGCGGCGATCTCCCGCAGCGCGCGGAGGTCGGTCAGTCGCAGCGCGTACCGCGCCGCCAGGATGGAGGCCGTGGCCGACGCGAGCGGGCCGCCCGCGCCGAAGACGACGACGTTGCGTATTGGCCGCTGCGCGGACCGCTGCGTGTGCGTGGCACGTGAGCCACCCGGCAGCCGATCCGCCACCGCGGCGGCGCCTGGCCGTCCGGCCGCCGCGGCGGTGAGTGCACCGCCCAGAGCGGTGCCAGCCGGTGCTTCGCCAGATTCAGCGAAGGTGTGCAGCGGCGCGTAGCCGAAGCGAGGCTGGCGGGCATGGGCCAGCGGGAGGCGGGTGTGCGCGCCGCCGCCGGGGATGTGGAAGACCCACCAGCCGTGCAGCGCGGGACCAGTGGTGGCGAACTGAGGTGAGGAGAGGTCGAACTTCACGGCGCGGCGAAACGCCTGCACCGCGTCCTCCACGTGCAGCCAGCGCGGGTCGTAGACCCGGCCCGCTGTCGAGACGCCATCCACGACGTGCCCCAGGCGCAGGCAGATCACGTGCAGCGGCTCGACCCGGCTGATCTCGCGCGCCGAACACTCGGCAAGGTGCGCCGCGATCTGCCCGGTGTCGCTGGTCGGGCGGGGCTGCCACGCCTCGCTGACCCACCACTCTTCGGGATACGCCTCGAAGAGGTCCAGCGTGCTGGCCAGCACCACGCGGCGCACACCCGCGCGGACTGCCGCCGTGAGCAGGACGTACGTCCCCCGCGAGGCGTGGTCCAGCAGCTCGTGGTCCAGGGTGCCAGATGAGAGGTCCGGCCAGAGCGGCGCCAGGTGGAACAGGGTGTCCACGCCCTCGACCGCGCGCGCCGCCACGTCTTGGTCGCGCAGGTCGCCCGGCGCACGATCAGCACCAAGCGCAGTGGTCAACGCGCGAGCCAGGAGAGTATCAGCACCGGTGACGGTGCAGCGTTCGCCACGAGCGGATGCACCGCGGCCCGCATCTGGCGCCTCGGGGCCGGCAAAACCAGGAGTCATGGCAGGCGGCCATGATAGCCGTTCGCGCCCGGCACGGGGAGCTGACCGCCGAGGTCCGACACAGCCGGCCGATGCAGGCAGATCATCTTTTACGGCAAGCTCCGGGCCACACCGGTGGCGTATGATGATCCCCATGCACGGCGACCTGTCCCCCACGGGCCACCCGGCCCCCGCGGGCGACACGCCTCCTCAGGCGCCGGGGCGCTTCGGCGCAAGGGTGGCGGTCGTCACCGGCGGCGCCTCCGGCATCGGCCGGGCCACCGCGGAGCTGTTCGCCGCGGAAGGCGCTGCCGTGGTCATCGGCGACTGGACGGCGGAGGCGGGAACCGCCACCGTGGCGGGCGTGCGGGAGCGCGGCGGACGCGCCCACTTCGTCCAGGTGGACGTCTCCAAGCGGGCGGGCGCCGAGCGGCTGGCGCGCGAGACGGTGGAGACGTTCGGCGGCATCGACATCCTGGTCAACGCCGCCGGCATCGGGCTGCCCAACCACACCGTCGAGACCACCGAGGAAGACGAGTGGGATTACGTGCTGGGCGTGAACCTCAAGGGCACGTACCTCGTCAGCAAGTACATCATCCCGCACATCCGAGCGCGCGGGGGCGGCGCGGTGATGAACATCTCGTCCGTCCAGGCGTTCACGCCGCTCAAGAACAATGCGCCCTACGCCGCCTCCAAGGGCGGGGTGCTGACCCTGTCGCGCGAGATGGCGATCGACTACTGCGGCGACGGCATCCGCGTGAACTGCGTCTGCCCCGGCGCCGTCTACACCGGTCTCACGGAAAAGCGGCTGGCCCTGGAAGGCAAGACGCGCGCAGACATCCAGGACCGCTTCGACTCGCGGCGGCTGGGCCGCACCGCCGAGGCGGTGGAGCTGGCCCGGGCCATCGCGTTTCTGTGCTCCGACGACGCCAGCTTCGCGGTGGGCGGCACCTACGTCTTCGACGGCGGTGGCCTGCTGCGGCGCTGACGCCGCCCGCGCGGCAGCGGTGCCTGCGCGCGGCGGCTCGCGAGTCCGGACCGAACGGTTGCTCGCTCCCCTTTCGCACGTCGGCGCGGCTCGCTTGGCTCACCTCCGAGCGGCGGTGACCGTCACCACTCCCTCCATGTTCGCATGCAGGTCGCACAGGTAGGCAAAGCTGCCGGGCTCGCTCAGCACCAGCGTGAAGATCTCCCCCGTTTTCATGACCGGGGAGACGACCCGCAGGTCACGCGTGAGCACGTCGTGATCCTCCGGGTCCTCGTTCACCCACACGATGGTCGCGCCCGCCGGCACCGTCAGCTCCTCCGGCAGGAACTTGTTCCCGCGCATCAGTACGGTCGTGGTGGTGGCGGCTGGCGCTGGCGGCAGCGTCGGAGGCGCGGTCGCGGCCACCGACGGCGCCGTGGTGGCCGTCGTGGCTGCGGGGGCTGCGGGGGCTGCGGGGGCTGCGGGGGCCGTGGATGGTACTGCCGTCGGCGCGGACGTCGGAGCGCTGCCGGTCGTTGGCGATGGCCGGGGTGCCCTGTCCGCTGCCCGTGATGCCTCGGCACCGCATCCCGTGGCGAACGACAGAAAAGCGAGGACTGCCCGGTGGCTGGTCGAGCGAGCGTGGCGGCCGGTTAGGCCACCGTGCGTCACGCGCGTCGCAGTCAGCGAAACGGGTGGCGGCTGAGGCGGCACGGGCGGCTGAGGCGCCGGTGATGCCGAGGGTGCCGGTCGTGTCATGAGAGAAACTCACTTCCTCGCGACGGGAGCCGAGCCCCAGGCCGCCCTGTCGGAGATGCGCGCGCTAGTCCTGTGGGTACAGGAGGATCGGCGGACCGTCGCCGACGGAGACGGGGTGCGCCACCCGGCCGCCACACCCGCCGGGCCTAGGCCTCTGGACGGGCGATCACGACGTGCCGGTGCGAGTACTCCCGCCGGCCGATGTTCCAGGTGCCGGCGCACGTGATCAGCGTGAGCCGGTCGTCGTCGGTGGGCGCCAGCACGTCCACGGCCGTGCTGGGGACCAGGCGCGTCTCTGCGACGCGGTAGCGCCCCACGCTGGGCGCGGTGCTCCGCGCCCCGTCGTCGCGCGGATCAGTCACGTCCACCAAGTCAATCTCGACCAGGTCCCCAGCCCGCAGCTCCCGTAGGCGGGCGAACACGCGAGGCAAGCCCCACGGGCTGTTCAGGTGCCCCGCCAGGACCGCGTTGCCGGGCGTGCCGGGTGGCGCGGTGTGCCGGTACCACCCCACATCCTCATCGGGCACCTCCCACTCGCCGGACTGCGCCACGCCCAGGTGGACCACCCGGGCGCTGACGCCGATGCGCGGGATCCGCACGCCGCGCGGCGCCAACAGCACCAGCTGCGCTGGGGCAGGCGACGCCCCGGCGTCTGCTTCGGCTTCCGGCTCTGCGCCAGCAGCGGCCGGTGCCTCCGCGGCAGCACCGGCACTCGGTCCGCCTGCTGCCATGGACGCTCCGGGGGGCAATGCTCCCGCTGCGGCAGTCGCGGCGGGAGGGCCTGCAGGCTGCGGGGGCGTCCAGGGCCGAACGACGCCGGGCTGGCGATAGGTGGCCGTCTGATACGCACCAAATGCGAGCAGACTACCCGAGCCGGCGAGGAGGGTCACCCCCACGACGAGCACGCACCAGGCCAGGAGTCTCATTGAACAGGTCTCGCGCTGTGGGTGTGAAGCGGGTGAGCGGGCGAGCCGACAGCACGAGCCGGAGGACCCGGCTCGCAGAAGAAACAGCAGTGCCGCAGTGCCCGAGGTGGCTGCGCGGACTGTACCGCCACCTCGGGCATTGGGCGGAGGCCTCGGGCGGCCTTTCGAGGCCTAGCGGCGGCGGCGCAGCACGAACGCTGCCACCGCGGCCATCGTGGCGCCAGCGCCGCCGAGAAGCGGGAGCGCCGCGCCTGCCGGGCCGCCGGTGCTTGGGACGGCCGTGGCACCCGCGACGATATTGCCGCAGGTCATGTACCCCGAGGTATCGGTGGGCGCGGGGGGCGGCGTGCGGTGGATGTTGACCAGCATGGGGGACGCCATCAACTCGGCGATGGACGCGCCGACCTCCGAGGTGGAGGTGCCGTTCTGGACGTTGTTGAGCGGGTACTTGGGCGCGGGGTTGGGGTTGGCGCACGTGCCATCGTGGATGTGCGCAGGGCCCGCCGCGTTCACCTGCGCGCCGGTGAGGCGCACCACCACCTGGGTGCGGTTGCCGCCCATGTCCGTCATGGTGGCCGTGCCGGTAACGCCGGAGTTGTTGACGGCGGCCAGGTTCACCGTCGCCGTCCGCGGCGCCTGGGCACCCGCGGCGGCGGGGAGGGCCAGCGTGAGCGCGGCACCTGCCGCGAGCGTCATCAGCCGAATCTTCTTCATGAGTGGTTGTCCCTTTCTCCACCATGTACGCCCCGCCGCGCGCTTTGGTCGTGCCGGCCATGGGCCGGACACGGGTGAGCAGACCTGGCGCTGCGCCGCGCCCGTGCCCGTATGGCTGTTTCGAGTGGTGGTCGTCGGGTCGGCGGTGGCCGCGCTGAGCTGCACGGGGGTGCTGACGCCTCTGCTGGCGGCAGCGCTGACCGCTATTGGACTCGGCGCCCTCACCGGCACCTCAGACGTAGTGGTGCTCCCCCCGCTGGCAGTGTTTCTGCTGAGGACGGGTGTTGGGTGGTGGCTACGCGAACAGGCACACGCGCGGAGGACAGAACGTTCTCCCCGCGAGCAGGTGCTGTCCTAGCTGCGACCCCAGACCCGCGCCTGGTGCGCCTGCCGGCTACCAGCCCTCTTCAACGGGCGCGGTCTCCCAGGCATGGCCGGCCAGTGACGCCTCCCAGGCAGCGAGGTCGAGCAGCCCGAGCCCGCGGCCGTACCCCGGCTCGTCGCCTTGACGGTTGACCATGAAGGCCAGCCACCTGCCGTCGGGGCTGACGTTGGAGTTCGTTGCCCGCCAGGGACGGTAGTCGCACATGCGCGTCATGCGCACGCGCCTGCCGGAGCCGTCCAGCTTGAGCTTCCACAGGTCAGTGGGCTGCGGACCACCCTCGTATTCGTCCACGGACGATTCGAGGCAAGAGTGCTCGTTGTCCGGGAAGATGCCCTCGCACTCGTTGTGCACCGGCCGCTCGGCGATGTAGGTGCGCACGCGGCCCGTGGCGACCTCCACGCCCTTCACCGTGCACCTGGGCGACTCGTCGGTGCGCAGCGGCCTCCGTAGGTACTCCGCCATGATGACCTCAGTGTCTTCGTGGCGGAAGTCCTGCGGCTCAGGCGCATGGCCGCTGCCCGACTCGGCGCGGTAGATCACCCGGTCGGGGCCAAGCTGCGCCACACCATCTTCGTAGACCAGCTCGGTCACGTGGCACTCGAACACGTCGGGCGCGCCGAGCGAGGGGTCGTTGCGCCCGCTCACGGCGTACGTGATGCGCGGTGCAATCCACGAGACGCCCATCCCCTCGAAGAATCGTCGCCCCAACGGTACCGGCGGGCGCTTCGCCTCGCGGTCCATCCACCACATCTCGGACTCCACGTGCCGGCTGGTATCGCGGTCCTTGAACTCCTTGGGACCAATGAGAATGTAGTCGCCGTTGTGCATGAACAGCACGCGCAGAAATGTGTGGTGGTCGCCCAGCCCGTGCGTCAGCCGGCGCACGCGGCGCGTGGCAAAGTCCATTTCCGCGATGTCGCCGTAGTTGCGCTCCACGAAAACGATGCGACTGCCGTCCGGCGACCAGTACGGCCGCTCGCCGTACTCCAGCAGCTTCGAGTGGAAGGGCGGGGGATCGTCGAGCACGTGGCGGATGGCGCCCGTGTCGGGCTGGTTGGCGGCAGCGTACGCGCTCATGGTGAGCCTCCTGGTCGTGATTAGTGTGGTGCGGCGTGCGGTGCAGGATCCTGGCTGTTCACGGCTGATCACGGGGCTGGCCGGGCTCCAGCATGGCCTCGCCCCATCGGTGGTGGGTTACCTGCTGCACTGGCTGATCGGTCAGTAGTCAACCGGTGGGTACGCCGCCACGGTACCACCGGCGCGCGCAATGTCAGTGTCCTCCAGCGGCGGCGCTCCCAGTGCACCCACCAGCTCGTCGACCTCGGCCACCGTCTCCATGCTCGGAATAGTCGTCGAGACGGCATTGTTGCGGAGCACGAACTGGACGGCGGCCTGCGCGAGCGACCGCTCGCCGGTCCGTAGCAGGAACGACAGCTCCTGCTGGAGGCGCAGCAGCGTCTGCGCCTCCTCCGCCGTCCACCAGCGGAAGTTTGGGTCAGCCTTGATGTCCGCCGGCATGCCGGTGAACCGCTGGGTGAGGAAGCCCTTACATAGCGGCCCGCGAGCGATCACGCCCACGCGGGCCTCCTTCGCACGCGGCAGCACCGTCCCGGCGGCGTTGGGGAATACGATGTTGTACGCCAGCTGGATGGTCGCAAAGCCGGCCTCTACGGCGAGGAGGCCCTCCTCCTCCTGGCGCGCGTCGCCGATAGTGACCGAGCCGAAGCGGATCTTGCCCTCCTCACGCAGGGCGGCGAACGTCTCCAGCACGCGGAACTGCTCCAGCTTGGCGGGGTTGGGGTCGCGCAGCTGCAGCACGTCGATGTGGTCGGTGCGTAGGCGGCGCAGGCTGTCCTCAACCGACCGGCGGATGAAGTCCGGCTCGCGGCCCTCCGGCTTGGTCGCGATAACCACCCAGTCGCGCACGCCGTGCAGGGCCTCGCCCAGGATCTCTTCACTCAGGCCGCGCCCGTAACTGGGCGCGGTGTCGAAGAACGTGACGCCGAGGTCGAGGGCCCGGGCAACGGTCCGCAGCGCCTCATCCCGGTCATGGCGCCCGTACCCGCCGCCAATGCCGAGGCCACCGAAGCCGATGACGGAGACGCGCAGGCCGGTGGCGCCCAGCTGCCGGTATTCCATCTCTTGTGGCCGCCCACTCGGTCCCATCAAGCGCGTGCTCAGTCCCCTTACTTGCCGGCAGAGGGGCCGAGCACGCCGATCACGGCGTCCTGTGCTTGCTTGAGCGCGTCGGTCACCCCGATCTCATTCTTGTCGTAGTAGCGCTGGAAGATGGGCGTGATTGCCTGGTTCACGTCGGTGGACTTGGGCCACAGGCCCAGCGGGTCGGGGCGCGCGGCATCGCTGGGGAAGGCGGCTTTGAGATTCTTGCCGGGGGCCACCTTGTTCCACGCCTCGAGCTGCGACTTGCGCGCCGGCATGATCAGCGCCAGCTCCGCGCGCAGCTTGTTCGGCTCCTTATCCGAGACCGCCTGCACGAACGTCCACGACTGGTCCGGGAACTTGGAGCCGGCCGTGATGACGTAGCCGTCCATGGCGATGCGCTCGCCGCGCCCGCCGGGGCCCTTCGGCAGCGGGGCGATGTCCCAGTCGGTGGTGCCCCGGTCCCGCCAGCTTTGGATCGCCAGGCCGGCGTCCAGGCTGATGGCCACGCTGCCGGTGGCGAACATGGCGTTGCGGGCGTCCACCCCGCCCAGGTCGGCGTTGGTCTTGGCGCTGAACTGCTGCTTCCAGAGCAGGTCGTGGGCGTATTGGAACGCCCTCGCGTTCTCCGCCTTGTTGAAGGTGAAGACGTTGGGGTCCTTGGGGTCGTTGAAGTCCCCGCCCTGCGCCCAAATGACGGTGCAGGTGTACTTGGCGATGTTGGCGAAGCCACTGGTGAAGCCCCACACGTCTGGCTTGGGCGGCGTGCCGCGCAAGGTGCGGCGCGCGGCGTCCATCAGCTGCTCCCAGGTCCAGTCGTCCTTGGGAAACGGCACGCCCGCGCGCCCGAAGTGCTCGCGGCTATAGAAGACCACGTTGGGGTTGATGTACTGCGGGATGGCTACCTGCTGGCCGCCCCACTGCATACCCTTCCACTGGCCCTGCACGAAGTCGGTCGCGTCGAACTTGGACGCCTTGAGGTACTTGTCCAGGCCGATGACCTGCTTCTGCTGCTGGTAGGTGCGGAACCAATCGCCGAACACCGCCACCACGTCGGGTGGGGTGCCACCGATCATGGCGGCAGTGAGCTTCTCCGACCACTGCGGCGGGCGAGGCGAGAACTCCACCCTGATGTTCGGGTTCTTGGCGTTGAACTGCGGCAGCCACTGCTCGGCGAACTGCTTGAACGCCGGCGGCTCCTGGTCCCACCACTGGATGGTGGCCGGCGCCTGCGTCTTGGCCGCCCCCGCGCCGTCCGTGCCGGCCTGCCCACACGCCGCGAGCAGCGCCGCGACGCCACCGGCGCCGGTGCCCGCGAGCACGCCCCGGCGCGTGCCCGCCTGAGAGAATGGTTGTCTTTGTCGTCCCTCTGCTGATATGGCCATCAGAATCCCTCCTTGGTTGTGTGGTGGTGTTAGGTGCTCGCGTGATGTTTGCCCAGCGCTACTTCAGCCGCGCGGGCGGCGTCGTCACCGCGGAGGCTGACGCCCGCGGGGACAGTGCGTTCCAGGCCAGCTCCGCCGTGCGCACCTGCCAGAGCACGTCGCGCAGCGTGTGCCACGCGTCGTCCATCGCGGCCTTCGCGCCGCCGGCCGACGTCGCTGGAGTAGCCGCGTCCCCGGCACCGGCCAGCGTCTCGACGTGCGCCTCCATCGCCGCGGCGTGCTGCTGCGCCAGGTCCGCCAGCCGGCGCGCCTCGGCGGCATAGCCGCGGACCAGGTCGGCGGTGCTCGTCGCCTCGTGGGGGTCGGGCGCCTGGCCGCGCCAGGTGCCGTAGCGCGGCGGCTGCTCCTCCAGAGCGGCGTCCCAGCGCGTGTGCGTCGGCTCCACGTGCGGCGTCACGCTCAGGTACACCGTGCATGGCGCGTCGCCCACCGCGTGCAGCGTGTGACGCAGCTTGGGCTCCACGTAGATCATCTCGCCCGGTCCGCACGTCACCCGCTCGTTCTCCACGATGAACTCGCATTGGCCCTCCAGCACGACGAACACCTCCCCCGCGATGTCGTGGCTGTGCAGCAGCCCGGCCGGTCCCGGCTGCATGCGCGAGAAGCGCGCCCGGATCTCCGGAAACACCACCACGTTAGCGTTGTCTTTGCGGTAGTCCCACACCTTGATCGGCATCGTCTGTCCCTCTCTCGTTCTTGTTTGGAGTCCACGACGTCAGTCACCCGGTCAGGCAGACATGCCTGCCGTCGCCATGATCTCCGCGATCTCCACCTGGTTACCGCCGCGGCGCTCTGATTCGTAGATCGCCTGCACCACCGCCAGAGAGTGCAGCGCGTCCTCGCCGGTCACCACCGGGTCGCGCCCCTCGGCAACGGCGTCAGCCATGTCCTGCACCTGCAGGAAGTGGCCCACGTCCACCCCCTTGTCCGCGCCAGGCAGCAGCGACTCCTCCGGGTGCGGCTCCCCCTGCTCCACCCCCTCCAGCTGCCACGAGGAGATCTTGTAGTTCTCCAGCAGCACGCTGCCATTGGCGCCGTGGAACTCCAGCCAGTCCCCCTGGCGCGGCGTCACCGACGTGGTGCACTCGATCACTCCTAGCGCGCCGTTCTCGAACTCGGCGACGGCCATCGTCGTGTCGTCGGCCTCGATGTCGTGCCGCAGGTGGCGCGCGTGCCCCGCCACGCTCTTGATGGGACCGGCGATCCAGGTGATGAGGTCCACACCGTGGATGCCCTGGTTGATCAGCGCGGCGCCGCCCTCCTTGGACCAGGTGCCACGCCAGCCGGACTCGGTGTAATAGCTCTGCGGGCGCCACGCCTTGAAGCGCATGTCCGCCACCAGCAGCTTGCCCAGCTCGCCGTTCTGGACGACCTCGCGCGTGCGCCTGGTGCCGTAGACGAAGCGCCGGTTGAAGATCGTGCCGAGCTTGACGCCGTTGCGCCGGCACACGTCGATCAGCTGTCGGGCGCGCGCCACGTTGAGGTCCAGCGGCTTCTCCACCATCACGTGCTTGCCCGCCTCGGCGGCGGCGGTGGCCACCTCCAGGTGCAGCGCCGTCGGCAGACACACGTTCACCACCTGCACGTCCTCGCGCTTCACCACCTCGCGGTAGTCGGGTGCCCACTCCGCGCCCAGCTTGTCCGCCAGCGCCCGGCCGCGGTCCTCGCGCAGGTCACACACCGCCCGCAGCGCGGCGCCCTCCACCTTGGTGGCAAACTCCGCGTGGCGGGGTCCCACCAACCCAGCACCCACCACCGCGAACCCCACCGGTCCACGACGCCCCGCGCGTGCATGTGCGTTCCCGTCCTGGTTGCCGTTCATCGTCTTCCGCCTGCTCCCCTCTCACTCACCACTGGTCTCTACTTATGCAGAGTACCATCCCGTTCGAGGGTCCTGCCGCCGGGTTATCTTGAACAGCGGCCGACGGCGCAAGGAGCTGAGCGGCTCAGGCGTCGGCCACCGAGCCGTCCTCGTGCAGGGGGGTGCGGATCTCCTTGGCCTGTGGGGGGTACGCGCGCGCCACCTCCATGTTCAGCTCCACGCCGATGCCGGGGCGGTCCGGCACCAGGATGTAGCCACCCTCGCGCACCAGCGGCTGCTTGAGCACGTCGCTCTTGGGCGGCCGGTCCTCCCCCGTGTATTCCTGCAGCGCGAAGTTGGGGATGCACGCGTCCAGCTGCACGCACGCCGCCGTGCTCACCGGCGAGAGCGGGTTGTGCGGGATCACGCCGACGTGGTACGCCTCCGCGATCGCGGCGATCTTCTTCGAGTGCGTCAGCCCGCCGCACAGGCATACGTCCGGGCGGATAAAGCGGCAGCCGCCCGCCGCTAGCAGCTCGTTGAACTCGAAGATCGTGTGCAGTCGCTCGCCCGTGGCAATGGGCACGTTGATGCTGCGCTGCAGGTCTCCCATGCGCTGCACACTGTCTGGCAGCAGCGGGTCCTCCAGGAAGTACGGCCGGAACTTCGCCAGCTCATACGCCAGGCCCGCGGCGTGGTGCGGGTCCATGCGCCGGTGGATCTCCACGCACAGGTCCACGCCGTTGCCTACCGTGTCGCGCACCGCCGCGACGCGTGTCAGGATCGCCTCCAGCAGTTCGGCGTAGCGCATGCGCGTGTAGTTGCGCGGGAACGGCGTGAAGCGCACCGCCGTGAAGCCGTCGTCCACCGCGCGCTTGGCGTCCGCGGCCAGCGCGTCCGGCGACTCGCCGCCCACGTGGATGTACAGGCGCACCTTGTCGCGGCACTTGCCGCCAAGCAGCTGCCACGCCGGCGCCTCGAAGTGCTTGCCCGCGATGTCCCACAGCGCGATGTCCAGCGCCGATAGTGCCGAACCGATCACGGCACCGCGGAAGTGCGAGTTGCGGTAGAGGAACTGCCAGTGGTGCTCGATCTGCAGCGGGTCCTTGCCCAGCAGGTACGGCTTCCACGCGTCCATGATCCCGCCAATCGCCTCTGGGTAGCCGTGCACGCCGCCCTCGCCCAGGCCGGTGATCCCTTCCTCGGTGTGCACCAGCAAGTACCACCAGCGCCCCACCTGCATCCACTCAAGGTCCGCAATCCGCATCTTTGCTCCCTCCAATCCCGATTATCCTGGCACAAGGCTATTTGCTTTCTCGGTGTTTTGGCAAGAGAATGGTGCAGGGAGATACAACACCATGGCTCACGTCACTCGGCGCGCATTCGTGGGGGGTGCGTCGGCGCTGGCCGCGTCGGTGCTCGCCGCCTGCGGGGCGGCTGGACAGTCGGAACAATCCGCCGCCGGCAAGGAGGGACAACCGGCGACAGTCCAGTTCTATTTCGGCACTGCCGGGCAGCCGGAGATCCAGCTGTACACCACCATCAAGGAGGGATTCGAGAAGCAGTACCCGAAGTACAAGCTCGAGCTGCTGCCGGCGGAGAACGAGACCGAGAAGGCGCTCACGTTGATGGCGGCCGGGACCCCGCCGGACGTTTACTGGAACCGCGTGCGCGCGTCGCAGGTATTCATCCGCCGCGACGCGCTGGTGGACATCCTGCCGCTGATGAAGCGCGACAAGCTGCCGCAGGACGACTTCTGGCCCAGCGCGGTCCGCGCATATGCGTACAAGGGCGGCTATTACGGCCTGCCCACGTCGTCCAGCTCGAACGCGCTGTACTTCAACAAGCACCACTTCCGCGCGGTGGGCCTGCCGCTGCCCACCGAGCTGGAGAAGCAGGGCAAGTGGACCTGGGACGCGCTGATCGACACGGCCCGCAAGCTGACGCACACCAACGCCGCGGGCAAGAAGGTGTGGGGCTTCCGGCGCCCGACCGGATTGACGCTGACGGTGCAGTACATGTGGCAGAACGGCGGCACGCCGTTCTCAGAGGACCGCACGCAGAGCCTGATCACGTCGGCTGAGGTGATCGGCGCCGAGCAGTGGATCGCCGACCTCGTGCTCAAACACCAGGTCTCCGCGCCACCGGGCGATCCGGAGGACAGTGACAACGGCTACCGCGTCAACGGCGCCGTGGCCATGGAGCAGGCCGGCCGCTACGCCATGCCCGGCATCGTGCAGGGCAGCCAGAACGGCACCGTCGATCCCGGCATGGTCGTGGCGCCCAAAGGGCCCAAGAAGGACACCACGCGCGGCGACGACCTGGCGGCAAGCATCCTCAAGTCGAGCAAGGTGGTGGAGGCGGCCTGGGCCTTCTCGAAGTACTGGGCCTCGGAGGAAGGGCAGCTGGTGGTGCTCAAGTCGAACCGCAGCTACACCTCGCGCCGCTCGGTCGCCCGCAACGCGGCCATCCTCAAGCAGGTGCTCAACCCCTGGGAGGACGGCGAGGCGTACTTCACGGGCCTCCAGCGCGGCGAGGTCTTCCCGGTGACGCCGAAGTTCGTGCCTCAGGTGCGCGACACCTTCGACCGTGAGGAGAAGCTGGCGCACGGCGGCACCAAGACGGTGCGGGACGCGATGCAGACGGCGCACACGGAGATCGCGCCCATGCTCAAGGAGCCTTTCTAGCTATGGTCGGCAACTTGCCGGGCCAGGGGCGCGTTCCCTACACGCCGCTGCCCAAGCGCCGTCCTGCCTACACCGGCCCCATCGTCGTCGCGCGCGAGGAGGGCATCGTCGAGACGCTGCCCTATGGGCAGCAAATCAAGCTGGGCCTACCCGCACCACTACCCTTCTATCTTCAAGCCTGGTCGCGGCAACAGCCTGCACCAGCATGACAACCGCGTCGAGGCATTCTACGTCGTCTCCGGCCCCGGCGCCCAGAGTATCGCCGACACGGAGAACCACACCGTTCAAGACGTGATCGTGCCGCCCGGCGGCGTGGGGCACAAGCCGATGAACATCTACCACCGCCAGTTCAATCCCTCTGGCCCGAACGACCCTAGCGCCGAGGACTGCTACTGGATCCACTCCATGGTGGTGTTCACCCACCGCGGCAGCCGCCTGCCACAGATACACCTGCGTCAGCACGGATTAGACGGCAAGACCCCCATCTGGGAGAACACGTCGCACCTATAGACCGGAAGGAGACGCGCCGGCGGAGAGCGGGCACAGGGCAACCGGCGCGCCCATGCGCTCCGCCCGGCGCTGCGTCGAGCTTGTGCCGCAGCGGGCCGCGGGGCGTCGATCTGGTCCTTCCGCCGCTGGACAACGCCGGGCTCGGCGCTACCCTTCGTGAGGCAGGGTCTTGCTGCGCCTGGATGCGGTACCGACCCCGGCCAGACCGGGCGCACAGCCGGAACTCGGCGGCGCACATGCCCGCACAAACCCGGCGCAGGACGTGGTTGCCGCCCCTGCCCTCAGCTCCTACAGCTCAGCCGCCGGCGCGCCGTGCTCCAGCCGGAAGGGGCGGCCGTGTCCCGGCACGATCACATCTGCGATCGAGGCGAAGAGCTGGAAGTTGCGCCGCTCCGCCGCGGGGTCCGCTGCGTTATGCGATGGTTCCCGGCGCATGAAGAAGTCCAGGCTGTCCACCGCGTCGCCCACCACGGCAATCAGTTGGCCCGCTTGCGCCACCAGCAGCGTCGCCGAGCCGGGCGTGTGGCCGGGTGTGAGCACCATCCGCACCCCCGGCGCAATGCCCGTGAGGGTAGGGACCATCCGTCCGAGCAGCTCCTTGTCGGGCGCGCCGCGCGCTCGCCAGGCATTTTGTTCCGGCCCGCTGCACAGCAGCCGCGCGTTGGGCAGCAGGTGCGCCGAGCGGTAGTGGTCGCCGTGCGTGTGCGTGATGAACACCGTGTCCACCGCTTCGGGCGCCACCGCGGCTGCGTGCAGTCCCGCGAGCAGCACGGCGTCGTCCATGCCCGGATCCACCACAATGGTGCGGCCCGCCACCTGGATCAGCGTCGCCGTGCTGTTAGCGGATCGCTGCCCCCACTCTGGGTGGTACTTGTCGTAGCTGAGGTACCCCGCGGCCAGCACCGCGACGCGCGGCTCCGCGGCTCGTAGCGGCGAGTTGATAGGAATTAGAACGGCATCCATAGGTGGTAGTGGCATCCTCCGGAGGTCTATGATGCCTGTTGTGGGCCGGCGAGTCCCGCGACCGCGTCGGCGGTGCGGTAGATGTTCGCGGTCAGACGCGGCAACTCCGCGACGTCGAAGGCGGGGCGGAAGGCCGCCGCCAGGTCGACGTTCTGGTCCACCTCGTGCGGCCAGCGCATGCCCACGTTGGCCACGTGAACGCGCGAGTCTGACAGCACGTACTTGAGCGCCACCTCGTAGACCTCTTGCTCCGGCCACTCTGGCTTAAGGAACCCCAGCGCGCGCTGCAGAATGCCGCTGGTCATCGGGCGCATCACCGCCATACCCATGCCGGCGGCGCGCGCCTCATCCAGCGCGTGCAGCGCTGCCCCTTGGTGGATGAGGTTATAGCGCAGCTGCACCACCTGGAATTGGCCGCTCGCTATCAGCGGCCGCGCGGTCCACGGCTCCTCGCAGGTAAACCCGATGAAGCGCACCTTGCCCTGCTCACGCAGGCGCAGCAGCGCCTCCAGCGGGCCACCCTCCAGGATGTGGCGCACGTCCTCCGCGCTAAACCTGCCGCCGTGCAGCTGCAGCACGTCGATTACATCCGTGCGCAGTCGGCGCAGACTCGCCTCTGCACTGGCGAATACCCGGTCGGCCGGCACGTTCCACGGGCACTTGGTCGCCAGCGTCACCTTGCCCCGCCGCCCGCCGCTCGACAGCGCCTCCCCAAAGATCTCCTCGCTGTTTCCATCCCCATAGCTCGCCGCCGTGTCGACGTAGGTGACCCCACGCTCGATAGCTCGATGCACCGTGGCAATGGCCGTGCGCCGTCCCTCCTCCCTGAACGGGTCCCATCCCGCCGCATGGTTCACGCCGCCAAAGGGATAACCCCCCAGCGCGATGGGTGTTACCCGCAGGCCCGTGTTGCCAAAGTCGCGCTGCTCCATTCCGGTCATGGTTGCCCTCACATCCCGCGTACTGTGTTCTTTGTCGCAGTTCTGTCTGCGCCGCCTGCGCCGCCCGCTCTGTTCGCGCTGCCTGCTAGTCCAACGGCACCCCTGCCGTCTTCCGCCGGCGGTGCCCCGGCGGCCCACAGCCGGGTGATCGTGGTCCGTCCGGCGTCGAGGCGTTCTTCGAGGGGGACAGGGCGCGTGTCCTCGTTGGACAGATACCCGTCGTACCCGCGGCCGCACAGCACGCCCAGGAAGGCAGGCCAGTCCACCAACCCTTGCTCCAGGGCCACGTACTCGCGCCGCCAGCGGCGCCAGCCGTCCGCTCCCGGCTCGTCCACCTGCACCCAGCGCGCGTTCTTGAACTGAACGTACGCCAGGTACGGGCCGAGCAGCTCGAGCCCGAGCCGCCAGTGCTCCAGACCCTCCTGCGTCAAGTTGTCCGGATCATAGATCGCTCCGACGTGCCTCGGGTCCAACCCGTCGATCAGCCGCAGCGTGAGGCTCGCACTTGGCACGATCGTGCCGAAGTGGACCTCAACCACCAGCCGCACCCCGTGCGCCCCCGCCACCTCAGCAGCCGCCGCCAGATCCGCGTGAGCACGCCCGAACAGCGCCGCGTACGGCGTGGCGCCCCGCGAGGACGGCGCCCAGATCCGAACGGCAGGGCACCCGATGCGCGCCGCCGCCGCGACCTGCCGCGCAATCGCGTCCACGGCGCCGTCATCGCCCAGCCGCAAGTAGCCGGCCAGGCAGATGCTCTCGATGCCGCGCCGCCGCGCGGCCGCCGCCGCGCGATCCGCGCCGGCTTCCACGTCATTGGGGGAGATGTGGCCCTCAGCATGGACCTGCCACTCCACTCCCTGGTAGCCGTGGTCCGCCAACACGGCGCACAGGTCGTCGGCCGGAAGATGGTTGCCGATCTTCGAGAAGACTGCCAGTTTCATGCCTGACCTCCGGCTCCAGCGGGAATGCGCTACCGCTCTCGTGTCGCGCGCGCCCACTCGACCACAAATGCGGTATCGCCACGCGCCCCTTCCGGACCGGCCAGCAGCTCGACGCCCCGCGTGATGCACGCGTGGAAGTGGATCCACTCGCGCTTACATGCCTCTTCGTGCGATGCCGTCACGCGCTTCTCCCAGTGCGGCGGGCCGGGTCCTGCCACCCTGGCTCCGCCCCGTCGCGGCCGTACGGTGCCAGCGGATCGGGCGGCGGCTCCATGCCCTACACGGTCACCACGGTCGGTGCCGACCTGAGGAACGGCGACGGGAACGTGACCATCACGCGTGTGGCGATGACGCCGACGCGGATACGGCCGCATGCGTCGGTCATTGAGCACGCCCTGGCGCAGAGATGGAAGACATGAATGGCACCGGCACCACCGGCTATCCGGCCCGGTCCAGCTCTATCACCACCACTTCGTGGTCTAGCACCGATGGGACTGCGACGGTCGACAGCGCTTTGCCAGTCTGCACATCCACCTCGTTGCCCTCCACCAGCAGACGCGCGCTGGTCACGCGCCGGCCCATGGGCAGCTCGACCGTCAGACGCTGCTCCCCAATCCGGACCAGCTCGTCCACCGGCCCCTTCCAGTTGTTGGCGTGCGTCAGGTTCACCAGGTGCACGATCACGCGCTCGGCGCCGTCGACGCTGCCCGACCCGCTCTCGGGCTGCGCGCCACCCTGGACATACACGTGCACGTCCACCAGCCCCGGCCCCTCGACGCGCACCGGCAGCTCGTTACGTGCCGCCCAGCGCACCAGTCCAGCCAGCAGCTCCGCGTGGTCCGGCTGGTTGCTGCGCCAGTACAGCCGGTCCACGTCCGCGGGAAGGTAGGCCACGCGCCCGCGCGTGGCCCCACTGTGGAGATAGAGGCACGGCAGGCTGGTGCGCTCCACCGTCATGTAGCTGAACTCGGGCGGGTGCGTCGGGAACGGCGGGATGTACGTCAGTGCCACGCGCTCGCCGGCGCCAGCCGGCCGTGTCAGCACCAGGTCGCCGCCGAACGGTAGGTGCGCCGTCTCGTCCCAGCCCGCTTGGTACGCGCCGGTCGGCCCTGCCGGTCCCACCCGCAGCGGTTCCGGGCGCTCACCCGGCGCGTCCACGAAGCGCAGGTACGACGGCTCGCCGCGCCGTGCGTCGGTGCTCGCGGCCGACGTGTGGCGCGAGAGCACCTGCCCCGCCGCATGCGCGCCGAACAGGTCCGCCAGGCCGAAGTCCGGCCGCCGGTCGCCCCACTCGTCGTACAGCGACGTCTCCCCCGTGGCCACCAGCCCACCGCCGCCCGCGACATACGTGCGCAGCGCCTGGCAGTGCTGCTCCGTCAGCGCGCCGATGTTGGGCAGCACGATGGCGCGGTAGCGCGTCAGGTCCGCCGTTCCCAGCTGGTCCGCGTCCAGCATCGCGTACGGGATGCGGGCGCGCACCAGCGCCTGCCCCAGTCCGCGCGCGGGGGTGTCGCAGCGTTCCTCGGCGTCGTCACGCCCGAAGAAGTCGTTGTTGCGCTGCCAGTACAGGACGGCCACAGAGGCCAGGTGGCGCCGGTCGCGCAGGTAGGCCTCGTTCTCGGCGTGCCACTGGAACAGCGGCGGCGCCGTGCGGAACATGCGCCGGTCCTCGTGGTCGGCACCCACGTGGTGCCACCAGGGGTGGATGCCGCCCGCCACTGCCGAAGCGAACCACAGCCGCACCTCGGGCTCCGGCTTGGACGACAGCCGGTAGTTGCCGGTGTTGTTGTACATCGCCATCGACTCGGGCATCGGCGCGTCGTCGCCCATCAGCGACCGGATCAGCTTGCCTTGCTCGCCGTTCTGCCAGATGGCCCCCGTCTGCGAGCGACCCTGGTGGTCCAGGAAGATGATCCGCACCCGGCTCGTCATCGCCCGCCAGTCGCGGAACGAGCGGCTCTGGTTCGTCAGGCTGCCGCTGTTCATGCCCGACCACTCGCAGTCCGGGCCGCCGTAGCGGTGCGTCACGGCGTTGTTCAGCTCCCACAGGCTCACCCGCTGGGCGTAGCTCCACTCCACCCATGCTCGGTACGCCGCGCCGTTCCAGTCCTTCCCCTTCGGCAGCTCCCGGCCGCCGCTGTGCGCGGCGAACGCGGCGCGGCAGTTGGGGCAGTAGCAGATGCGCTCCCTGGAGAGGCCCGACCACGAGTTGTCCGAGAACCCCTCCGGCGTGTAGCGCTCGCAGATCTCCTGCAGCACGCCGGGCAGGTACTCGCGGTAGTAGGGGCCGCTGATGCACGCGGTGTAGAAGGGGCCGTCGAAGTCGCCCGCCTTGTAGGGTCGCCCCTCCTCGTCCACCGTGAACCAGTCCGGGTGCTCGAAGTAGAAGCGCTCGTTGGCACGCGACGAGTCCATGCGCGCCACCACCACGATCCCGTTCCTGTGCGCCGCCTCGGTCACCTCCCGGAACAGGTCGCGC
>CADCTC010000242.1 GCA_902805635.1 uncultured Chloroflexota bacterium | reverse complement strand
AATCAGTTTTGCGGCAGGTAAACATGAAGATCCGGGACATCAAGACGTTTCCGACGTGGGTGGGAAGCAAGAACCAGCTGATCGTGAAGGTGGAGACCGACGAGGGGATCCACGGCTGGGGCGAGAGCGGCCTCTCCACGCGCGAGCAAGCGGTGGTGGGCGCCATCCGCCACTACCGCGAGTTCCTGCTGGGGCGCGACCCGTTCCAGATCGGCGCGCTGTGGCAGGAGATGTACCGCTCGCAGTACTTCGAGGGCGGCCGCGTGCTCACCGCCGCCATCTCCGCGATAGACATCGCGCTGCACGACATCAAGGGCAAGGCGCTGGGCGTGCCCGTCTACCAGCTGCTGGGCGGCAAGCAGCGCGACTTCGTGCCGTGCTTCGCCACCACCGGCGCGGCGATGGGACCGAAGCTGATCGAGGACGCTCAACTGCTGCTCTCAGAGGGCTGGAACGTCATCCGCACCGTCCCCGGCCACCCGAATACGGGCGGCGACCGGCGCCTGTTCGAGCCCCGCGAATCGCTCGCGCTTACGTCGACGTGGCTCACCAAGCTGCGCGAGGCGGTCGGCCCGGAGCCCGTGCTCGGCATCGACTACCACCACCGTCTCTCGGTCGCGGAGACCGCCAGCTTCTGCCAGCGCATGCCCACCGGCACGCTGGACTTCCTGGAGGAGCCAATCCGCGACGAGACGCCGGAAGCGTACGAAGCCCTGCGCAAGATGACGCCGGTGCCGTTCGCGATCGGCGAGGAGTTCTCCAGCAAGTGGCAGTTCCTCCCTTATATAGAGCGGGGAATCACCAACTTCGCGCGTATCGACGTGTGCAACGTTGGCGGCCTAACCGAGGCGATGAAAGTGGCCGGCTGGTGCGAGGCGCACTACATCGACCTGATGCCGCACAACCCGTTGGGGCCGATCTGCGCCGCCGCCACGATCCACCTGGCCGCGGCGGTGGCCAACTTCGCCTGGATGGAGGTGCGGCGCTCTCCCACGGAGAACCGGGGCCATTATGACGACGACCTGTTTCCGGTGCAGCACTCGCTGCAGGGATCGTGCTTCCCCGTGCCGGATGGACCGGGCCTGGGGGTCGAGTTCAACGAGGAGCTGGCATCCCGCCAGGAGTGGAAGTTCCACGAGTTCGCCCACCTCCGGCGGCGCGACGGGTCACATACCAACTGGTGAGCCCCATTCCAACGACCATCTTCCCCCGGTTCGAAGATCAAGCTCGCCATCACCTGCGCCACGGCGATCAATTGACAGCCGACGGGCCACACTGGTAGCGTGAGAGCGTACATGCAAGGAGCATTCTGCTGGGCGCGCGGGCTGGCGTGCCTGCGCCGGCCTCGCGTCGGGTTTACCTTTGGGCCAACGGGATGGCAGGAGGTGCGTTCTTGCAACTAGTTCTCAACAACAGCGGGCGGTAGCCACACAGGCACCGCCGCTTACCTGAGTTGATAACCGGCCGTGGGCGCCTCCCGCTCCCACGGCCTTTCTTGTGTCCGCGACACCACCCCCCGCTCCGGGCGGTGCGCTGCGCGACGAGGCCGTGGGTCCCAACAGACCCGCGGCCTTTTCTGTCTCGCATGTCCGGTCCCACCAGGTCTACAGGCACACGAGCACGCACGGACCAATTGTCCGGTAGCACACTACGGGAGACACCAATGGCGACACTCGCCGTGAACACCTACACCCCCTCACCCGACGCCAAGCGCCGTCTGAGGCACACACTCAGCACCTGCTGGCACACAGCCGCCCTGGGCGCCCTGGCGCCGCTCGGCGACGGTTGGTACTTCGTCCTGGATTACGTGCTCGCCTTCCTGCGGGTGGCAGTGCTGCTGGCGATGTGGCGCGCCGTGCTGGCGGGACGTGAAGGAGCAGGCGGCATGTCTACCCAGGACGTGCTCACTTATACGCTCGCCGTCGCCGTCTTTGGACACCAGCTCGCGGCGCGCACGCGGCTCGAGATCCTGTTGTGGAACGGCACCATCGTCAGCCGCCTGCTGCGCCCCGTGAACCTGGTCGCGCAGATCGGCGCCGAGATGGCCGGCAGCTGGCTGCTGGGATTCTGCGCCTTCTCGGTGCCGCTGCTGCTCACCGCGCCGCTACTGGGCGTCAATCCGCTCCCGGCTAGCGCGGCAGCGGGGGCGCTCTTCGTGCTGAGCCTGACGTTTGGCATCGCCGTCGCCGTCGCGCTCGACTTCATCGTCGCGTCTATGATGGCCCGCTACGGCTGGAACACCTGGGACGTCGACCGCATGCGTTCGGCGCTCGTTGCGCTCCTCTCGGGCGCCGTCATCCCGCTGGCGCTGCTGCCGTGGCGCCTGGGCGAAGTCCTGGTCTGGCTCCCCTTCGCGGCGATGGCCTGGGCGCCGCTGCGCATCTACACCGGCGCCCAGGACAGTGCCGAGACGCTGCGCCTGCTGGGCGCGCAGGCAGCGTGGGCCGTCGCGCTCTCGCTGGTTGCACGCCGGTTGTGGGCAGTCAACCGCCAGAAGGTGGTGGTCTATGGCGGCTAGAGAATCGCTTCGCCGGCTGCTGGCGCCCTGGTGGGCAGCCGCCTACCTGGACTTCATGTTCATGACGCGCAGCCCCAAGCAGGTGCTGGGCTACGCCATGGCCGACATCACCATGGCAGTGGCCGGCACGGCGGGCACGTTTCTGCTCGCCGAGCGGTTCAGCGGCATCGGCGCCTGGTCGCGCGACCAGGTCATCTTCATGCTCGGCTACGCCATCGTCGCCACCGGCGTACTCTACGTGCTGTTCGGCTACAACGTGCTGGAAGTCTCGCGCCGCATTGGACGTGGCCAGCTCGACCACACCATGGTCCAGCCACGGCCGCTGTGGCTCTCCCTGGCAGCCGAGGGATTTGTCCCCTTCTCCGGCACCGCCCAGGTCCTTCCCGGGCTCGTCCTGATGGCCTGGGCCGGCAGCCGTCTGGACCTCGTGCCGTCTGCCGGCTGGCCCGCATGGCTGGCCCTGCTCGCGCTGAACCTCGTCTCGTCCGCTGCGGTAGTGGTGGGCTTCTCGTACCTGTGGGGCAGTCTTGCCTTTCGCGCCCCCGTCGCGGCAGAAGAGATCAGCAGCTCGGCCACGCGTTTGGTGGGCCAGCTCAAGCCGTTCCCACTGGACACCGCCGGCTCACTTCTCGCCGGCGGCCTGCTCACCCTCCTGCCGGTCGGCTTTGTCGCCTGGTACCCATGCCGGGCGCTGCTCGAACTCGACACCCGCCCCTGGGCGACGCTCGTCACCCCCGTCGCCGCGGCGGTATTCCTCGCCATCGCGCTGCTCGCCTTCACAACCGGCCTGCGCCACTACCGCCGCACCGGATCACAACGCTACAGCACCTTCGGCCACCGCCGATGAGGAGGTACTACGTGGACATGTCACAAGACCCCATTGTGGAGCTGCATGCCGCGCGCAAGGTCTACCGCCAGACGCAGCGCTCAGAACGGCTGCGCGACGTATTCAGCGGACTGCTGCGCCCACGCGTGCGCCACGTCGTGGCGCTGGACTCGGTGGACCTCACCATCCGGCGCGGCGAGGTCGTGGCTTACGCCGGCCCCAACGGCGCGGGCAAGAGCACCACGGTGAAGCTGCTGTGCGGCCTGCTGGCGCCCGACGCCGGCACCGTGCGCGTGCTGGGCATGGACCCGGTGGCACACCGCACGCGCTACGTCGGCCACATCGGCGTAGTGTTCGGCCAGCGCACCGAGCTGTGGTGGGACCAGCCCATCGCCGCCACGTATGAATGGAAGCGCATCGTCTGGGACGTGCCGCGCGACCGCTACGAGCGCATGCTCGGCTTCGTGCGCGAGGTGCTCGGCCTGGACGAGTTCTTCAACGCCGTGGCGCGCGAGCTGAGCCTGGGCCAGCGCATGCGCGCCGACCTGGGCCTGGCGCTGCTGCACGAGCCCGAAATTCTCTTCCTGGACGAGCCAACGCTCGGACTCGACGTGCTCGCCAAGCGCCAGATGCTCGCCTTCATCCGAGAGCTCAACCGCGAGCGGCAGATGACGGTGCTGGTGACCAGCCACGACATGAGCGACCTAGAGCAGCTGGCGGGGCGGATCGTGATGGTCCACCGAGGCGCGATCACATTCGACGGGCCATTCGACCACCTGCGCCGCCAGGCGACAGACCAACGCCGCCTGGTAGTCCACACCTCGGGAGAGTTGGCCCCGGTGCTGGCCGGCGCAGAGCTAGTCTCCAGCGAGCGCGGCCAGCACGCCTACACCTTCGACGCGACGCAGATCCACCTCTCAACCTTGCTCGGCGAAGTCGCCGCGCACGCCGACGTGCTGGACGTGGAGACGCACCGGCCGGCGATCGACGAAGTGGTGGCGGAGCTGTACACGCGCTGGCAGGCTACGGCCAGCCCGGTGGCGCCACGCCCCGGGGCCGCGGCGAGCACAGCGGGCTCGGCGAGCACGGCATGAGGAGAGCGCTACGATGACGCGCATGCGCGTGGCACCAGACCAATCCGACCAGACTGCCCGGCTGTCGCTCGTCTTCTTCGTGTTCCTACTGGGCACACTGGCGGGGATAGCGCTGGCAGTGGTGACCGATGCCCTGAGCCGCACCAACTGGGGTGGCCCAAACTGGTCGTTCGTCGGCAACGGCGCGCTGGTGGTGCTGTTCTCCGGCGTCCCGGCGGTGGCTGCCGGCGGGTGGGTGGCGCTGGCGCTCTGGCGCGTGTTTCATCCGCGCTGGGGCGCCGCCGCGCTGGCGGCCGGCCTCGCCACGCTCGCCGCCGCCGGCTTCGCCGGCTTCGGTCCCGTCCTTGCCCTCGCGCTGCAGGGTCTCGATACGCCGGAGGCCCCCGCCACGCTGGAAGCCGCGCGCCTGACTCTCGCCACTACGTTTGTGGCGCCCATTGCACTGGCAGTGGTGGCCGGGTTGCTCCTGACGTCTGTGCTCGTCCGCCTCACGCGCCGCGGCGCTGCGGCGGAGCTCGTCCTGGCGCTCCTGGCGTGCGTGGTGGCGCTCGTGCCCCGTGGCTTCTTCGTCTGGGTCTTCCTCCTCGCGCCGCTCCTGCTGCCCCTGATGGTCAGCCTCCCCACCATCGTCACCGCCGGCCAGGTACGCCGCGGCCCTCCGCTGATCGGCAATCTCTGGCTGGCCGGCGCCTGCGTCGCGCTCACCGCCGGCGTGCTAGCCGGCGTGATCGCCGCCCAATGGGTGCAGACTCGCTAACGTCGAGAAACGCGCCTCACCCTCAGCTCATGATTTAACCTCCCTTGAGGCGGGGAGGGGGGCGGCGTAGCGCGGGAAGAAGCGTCAGGCGGCGGCCGGCGCCTGCTCCGCGGTCGGGTTTTCTGGTGGCGGGGTGAGTTTGACGGCCGGATACCGTGGCGCCGGGCGGTAGTGGCGCCCTGCGGGGCGCGCGGCGGGGTGGCCGCAGGGTTGTGGTGGCCGCGCGGGCGTGCCCAGCAGTACGCGGAGGTGACAAAACTGGCGGCGTACCCGACCCGGCGTGAGCCGCTCCTGGCGGAGTGGGCGTTCCCACGGCAGGCGCCGGTCGGCGACGAGCGGCTGCGCCAGCCGCAGCTGGGCGTAGGCGAGCACCACCAGCGCGGTCCAGCGGTCGGCCTGCTGCGGGTGGCGCACGCGCGGGGCGGTCCAGCGCAGCGTTTCCTTGGCGAAGCGGAAGGTGTGCTCCAGGTCGAAGCGGTGGACGTAGGCCCGCCAGACCAGCGCCAGGTCCGGTGTGGCGCCCGGCGGCCCCTGCCACCACAGCCACACGTCCCTGGGCACCCGCGTCTGGCGTGGCAGGCGCTCGACCCGCAGCAGCAGCAGGAGCGTGCCGCGCTCGACGGGGCGTGGCCCCCGGGTGCCCTTCGTCGCGTGCTGCTGCGTCTTGGCGTGGACGCCCGCCCAGGCGCGCACCGACACGTGGCCGTACGCGGGATACTCCTCCGCGTGCTCGCCATCGGGCGCCCACCACGTCGCGGGCCGGTCGCAGGTGAACTTCCGGCCGTGCCGGCGCGGACGCCCGCCGCGCCCGGTGGCCGCGCCGGCGTACGGCGGCGGGTCGGCGTAGAAGCACCGCCCGCTGCGCAGCCGCACCGCGACGGCGCAGCGCACGTGGCC
>CADCTC010000241.1 GCA_902805635.1 uncultured Chloroflexota bacterium | reverse complement strand
AGCCGCCATCACTTGCCGTCGACGATATTCTGGAGCTGGGACTTGAGCGCCTTGAGCATCGCCACGGGCTCTACCTTCTGCGCCCACGCGTCCTTGAAAGCGTTGGTGACCGCGGCGACCAGGTCCTGGGACTTGAGGTGGCGACCGATCTGGAGCTGCGGCACGGCGTTCTCGGCGGCGCTGAGGATCACTTGCGGGCGCGGGTCGGCAATGTTGGCGGTGAGGTCCTTGACGGCCCCCTGGATCTTGGCCATCTCGGTGGGGATGCGACCGACGAAGAGGCCGTAGCGTGAGCCGTCGGTGAGGTACCGGATCATCGACCAGCTCTCCTCCTGGCTCTTGCTGCCCTTGACGATGCCAAGCATCATCATGTTCATGTCGGGCGTGCTGATCTTGGCGCGCGGCATGGGGGCCAGCGTGAACTCGACCGACTTGGGCGTGGTGAAGGCGCGGATGCCGTTCGGCGGCACCACGGCCATGGCCGCCTTGCCGATCAGGAAGGGATTGGCGTTGCCGAACCGCTCCATGCCTTCGCCGGGCTTGGCCAGGACGCGATAGCGGAAGGGCAGCTCGAAGAAGCGGGTGTAGCACTCTTGCATGGCGGCGGAGTCGCAGACCACGCTCTTGAGGTCGGGAGTGAGCCAGTCGCCCTGGAAGAGGAGCGGCCAGCTGAGGTAATCTGAGCCATAGGTGGCGAGGCCGATCTGGCTGACGTTGTCGCCCGATGCCTGGGTGAGCCGCTGCAGGGCGTTTACCCACTGGTCCCAGGTCCAGGAGCTCTTGGCGTCGGCGGACGGGATGGCAACACCGGCTGCCTTGAACATCTCCGTGTTGAGCGCCAGTGCCAGCGCGTTGCCGCCGTAGCCGTACGGCAGCATCCACGTCTTGTTCTGGAATACCGCGCCGTATTCGAACTGCTTCTGGTTGAAGCGCTTGGTGTCTACCTTGTCGCGCTTGACCAGCGTGTCCATCGGGTCCAGCAGGCTCTGGCCGACCATGTAGTCGGCACCGCGCGGACCGTCCCACACGTTCGGTGGCGAGCCGGACGTGACGAGCGCGAACAACTTCTCGATGGCGATGGCCGTGGTGCCGCCTCCGTAGGGGATGAACTCCACCGACACGTTGGGGTGCTGGGCCTTGTAGGGGGCGACTACCTGCTCCTGGAACTGCGGCTGCAGAGTCTCGGTAAGACTGAGCATCAGACTCAGGGTGACGGGGGCCTTGCTGGCCGCAGGGCTGCCGGCGTCCGAACCGGCGGCGCCACACGCGGCGAGCGCCGCGCTCCCGAAGGCGGCGCCGGTCGTGCGCAGGACGGTGCGTCGGGTGCGTTGGGCGCTTGGGTGCTTCACGTGGTGTTCCTTCCTAGCTGGTGGAGCTGCACAATGCGGTGGCGAGCGCGGCGGCGGATCGCACGAGGATCTCCTCGGCTTCGGCGGTGTAGCCGGTGTTGCCGGCGCGGCGGTGGACGGTGACCTCGTAGCCACCCTCCGGGATGGCGGCGCCGGTGGGGACGTAGCCGGCGTTGCCGTTGGCGTAGGCGCTGACGACGACATCGTGCGGCGCGGCGCCGGTGGCGGCGGCGACCGCGTCGCGGACGCGCCAGCCGATCTCGACAAACACTTCGCCTGGGAGGAAGACCAGCCAGACGCCACCCAGGCGGAGGACCTGCACCTCCGCTTCCATGCCGCGGGGGAGCGTTCCCTGGGCGGCGGCATCACGGACCTCCACAGCCCAGGCACGGTCGGCGTCGGACACGGCCGCGCCGTCGGGCCAGTGCCCAGCGGCAAACGTGCGGTCCAGGTCCGCATGGTCCGGAGGTGGAGCGTAGGGGACCAGGTCGGTGCGGCCGGCGGCGGCGATGGAGACCTCGGCGGTGCTTGAGGTGCCGGCGGCGCCGGGGTCCCCGGTGCGCAGGGTGCTTCGCTCGGCCGCTGAGACGACCGCACCGCCCAGCTCACGCCCGGCGCGGTCGAGCTCATCCCACGTGGCACTGCGGAAGCCGCCGGAAGCGCCCGTGTAGTGCGGGCGGATGTTGCCGGTGCAGCCCTGGAGGAAGAGGGCCGTGGTGCGGCCACCGTACGCGCGCTCGACGAAACTCGCGGCGGCGCCGGGGTAGTCGGCGGTGAACAGGTAGTTGTCGGCGCCGAGCGACGTCGCGTGGCACGTGTAGCGGAAGAGCGTTGCCAGTGGCGGAGCGCTCGGCGCCATCGTGCCGCCACCAGCCCCCGTGGCGCCGTCGCCGGTGTCCAGGGCGTCCAGGCGGATCACGGCGACGTCGCGGTCGAGCGCTCCTTCACGGTTCGGACGCATCAGCGTGCCCTCCGGGGAACGCAGGCGCCGGTTGACGTTAAAGGCGGCCTCGGCGTGGCCGATGCGCACGGTCACCGGGCGGAGCTCTCGAGCCGCCGCGCTGACGGCGCCCGCGATCAGCTTGTCTAGGATGCGGACGTAGTCATCGTCCGGCAGGGCGCCGCCCGATCCCAATGTGCCCATCGGACGGGTCAGCGGCCCACCGTGTGTGTGGGAGCAGCAGAGCGTGATGTGCGCGGCGTCGATGCCGGAGAGCTCGGCGGCCGCGCGGCGCGCTGAGTCGGACAGCTCATGGGGCAGGCTGACGATATCCAGGCTGACCAGCGCGCTTCGCCGGCCGGTCGTCTCCTCTTCGAGCACTAGCGCGCGGGCGTACAGGTCGTCGTGGATGCCCTCGGCGGGTCGGGTGCGCGCTCCGTAGCCACCCTGCCACGTGCCGACAGGTGGTGTGATGCAGACTCTTGCCACACCGGCTCGCATCGCCGCTCTCTCCTCAGAAGCCGGATCCAGGTCCGTGGTGCTTGCTGGCGCTGACCGTTGGAGGCGATGACGGCCGCGGCCGTCGCCCGCGCGCAGGATAGCAGGCGGCTACAGCACGGCGGATGCAGCTGTTTCACCGCCCGGCGTGTGGGTGCCCGGAGCGGTAGAGAGCCGCTCGCGCAGGTGTGCGGCGACGATCTCTACCTCGCCCTCTTGCAGCGTGTGGGGGTGGATGCGCAGCTCTGGCGTGGCGTAGCCACCGAACGCGTAGCGCTCCGCGTCGACGCGCTGCGTGGCGATGCGCGGTGGCCCGGCGAGCAGCGCCTGCTGGACAGCGGCGTGGGTGACGCCGATCGCGCCTTCATCCCAGCCTACCGCTGCGTGCGGGATGAGCTGGCCGATGCCGCGCGGCAGCTGGCGCCAGGCGCGCACGCCGGGCAGCCCGGCAAGCGTATCGACGACGTGCGCGACGCGCCGCTCCCACAGCGCCGCGTCGGCGGCGTGGTCCCGCGAGACGTAGGACTCGACCGCGGCGACGAGACCGACGATTTCTTCCTTGCCGATTTTCATAGGGCGGCCGACGGCGGAGTTCGGGCCGTCGTTGAGGCGGCAGGCCTCGACGAGATCCGCGCGGCCGAGGATGAAGCCGCTCGCCTGGGGCCCGCGGATCGCCTTGCCGCCGCTGAAGGCGACCAGGTCCGCGCCTTCGCGGAGGAAGCGGGTGAGGTTGGCGAGCGGCGGCACCTCCGCGGCGGCGTCCACGACGAGCGGCACCCCCGCCGCGTGGGCCAGCGTGGCCATCTCGGGGACGGCGAGCGCGTCGTCGAGGCAGAACCACGCAACGGTGGCGTACACCGCGGCGACCTCTCCGCGGTGCCGGCGCAGCGCCGTCTCGATCTCGGCGTGGTCCGGACCAACGTCCACGAAGGTGCCGCCGGTGAGACGCAGCGCCTGGTCGAAGGGGTTGTGGTGGGCGCGCTGGACGACGAACCGGCTGGGCATGCCCGCTGCGTCGGGCAGCCGCTTAATCTTCGCCGGATCGGAGCCGGCCATGGTGGCGGCGGCCATCAGCGTGATCCCGGCGGCCGCGCCGGCACACACGTGGCACGCCTCCACCCCGATCAGCCGGGCGATGCGGTCGCCGGCGGCCACGTGCAGCTCCGTCATGTCCACAAAGTGGCCGCTCGCGGCGACCATCGCCTCCACCACCTCCGGCAGCATGAGCGAGCTGCCGTAGCGCGTGAGCGTACCGGCGGCATTGATCACCGGCTCGACGCCTAGCCGGCCATAAACGTTCATCGTGCGATGCTCCTGTCTGCGTGGGCGCCAGCCGCCGCGCGTGCGGCCGGCGCCCTTACGGTACACCCCAGCAGCGCCGACCCCTCAGCAACGGGCAAAAGCTGAATCATCTCGACATTGTCTACCCTGTCTATCAAGACGATTGAGTACCGTACGGCTTCCCGACAAGCGTCACGGCAGCGGGGGCGGGCGGGTGACGGCACATGCGGCTGGCGCTGGCCGAAGCGCGCCGCCTGCTGGCGGAGGCGCAAGAGCGCAGCTCGGAGTCGACCGAGCTCCGGCTGCTGACGGACCGGATGGCGGCGGTGCAGGCGCAGCTCGCGGCGTGGCACCGATCCCGGCGTTCATCCGCGCAGGGCGCTCTGGTTGGGTATGCCAGCGGTTATCCCCAGTGGGATCTCGAATCGCCAGCCGAGTCGCGCGTGCTGTCCACGGCCACCGACGAGTCACGGCATCGGATCGCGGTGGAGAACGCCCGCGCCCTGTACCGTCTGACCTGACGCCCTCCTACCCGCCACCAGTCCCACACTGAGCCGTTTGGACACCGCCCGCGCAGGTTGGAGCGGAGCGCCGATAGTCTCCTGCAAGCGTCTTGTGAGCGATGGGCGCCCACGGCCAAGACCATTCCGCCCGCGTCGGACGCGCTGGTGCCCCGTCGAGCGTCGCGCCCGAGTAGCGGCACCGGTCGAGTGCGTTGGTCCCGAACGTGCAAGAGCACCAGGTCCTGCTCCACCGTCACAGGGAACGTCTCCACCGACGGGTCCTCCGACGGGTCCTCTCCAGTCCCGCCGCCAAAGTACCTGGCTGCCTCGTGGTCTGGACGGGGAGAGACCGGGGCGGAGCCCACCGTCACTTCGTAGCGCTTGACGCGCAGGCGGTGCGGGTTGAAGTGCGACCGGCCGGTGGTGATGTCGGGCTACAGCTAAAAGTCACGGCTAGCGGTCCATGCGGGCAGGTGTAGTATGCCGTGGCATGGTTGGGGCGGCGAGCGGCGAGTCGACTGGACCGGCGGGCACGCTGGCGGGAGCGCTTCCGGCCCCGACCAGCACGTTCTTCGGGCGCGACGAGGAGCTGGCCGGCATCGTCGACGCGCTCGCCCGGCCCCGGGTTCGGCTGCTCACTCTTGTCGGCCCCCCCGGCACGGGCAAGACCCGGCTCGCCCTGGAGGCCGGGTGGCGCCTGCGGGACGTCTTTCCGGGCGGCGTGCGCTTCGCGCCGCTCGCGCCCCTGCGTGACGCCGCGCTGGTGCTCGGCACGGCGGCGCGCGCGCTTGGCCTGCGCGCGGACACCGGACGGCCGATTCTGGAGCAGCTGACGGCGCAATTGGGAGCGCGCCCCGTCCTGCTCGTGCTGGACAACGTGGAGCATGTGCTCGCCGCGGCGGAGGACGTCGGGCAGCTGCTGGCCTCCTGCGCCGGCCTGCGGATACTCGCCACGGGCCGCGCCCCGCTGCACGTGTACGGCGAGCGGGAGCTGCCCGTGCGCCCCCTGCCGGTGCCGGATCCGCAGCGGCTCCCGGCGCCGGCGGAGCTGGCGCGCGTGCCGTCGGTGGCGCTGTTCGTCGAGCGCGCCCGCGCGGTGCAGCCGGACTTCGGGCTCGGCCCGGACTCGGCGCGCCAGGTGGCGGAGATCTGCGCCCGGCTCGACGGGCTGCCCCTGGCCCTGGAGCTGGCGGCGGCGCGGACCAAGCTGTTCTCCGCCCAGGCGCTGCTCGCGCGGCTCCAGGGGGCCTACGGCCAGACCCCGCTGCGCCTGCTCGGCGGCGCGGCGGCCGGACTGCCGGAACGGCACCAGACGCTGCGCGGCGCCATCGCCTGGAGCTACGCGCTGCTCCCTCCCCAAGGGCAGCGCCTGCTGCGCCACCTGGGGGTCTTCGCCGGCGGCTGCACCGAGGAGGCCGCCCGCGCCGTCTGCGGCGGGCCGGAACGGGTCGCGCCGCGCGTGCCGCACGTGCCAGCCGCGCTCGACGGGCTGGAGGCGCTGGTGGACCAGAGCCTCGTCGTCCAGAC
>CADCTC010000240.1 GCA_902805635.1 uncultured Chloroflexota bacterium | reverse complement strand
TGCGACTGCCCCGCGGCGCTAAACGGTCGCGCGGCGTGCGCTCACCGGGCGGCGGTGGCGGTGCGTCTGCTCGAGCGGGAGCTGGGCTGCCGGGTGACGCAGGTCAAGGTGCCGGGAGTGGTAACGCGGTTCCTGGTGGGCGCGTGATGAGGCCCAAGGGGAGAAACAGCAAAGCGGACCGAGAGGGGCGGCCCGCTTTGCTGCAGAAGGAGGAAAGGAGGATGTCTAGATCGGCGCCGACGGAGGTAACCACGGCGCCGACCTGTTCCAACCATAGGGCGTCCCTGGTCAGGGTGCCCTCAGGCAGGACCAATGGCGCATACCGCCCTGATGAGCACCCAGGCGGCGCACGGCCCGCCGCGTAGAGGATCGGCGGGCCGCACTTGCAGCAGCGGCGAGGGAGCGCCGCTGCCACCACGCCCAGCGTATCACCCGCCCTGACGATGCCCAGGCTGGCTACCGGGGCGAAATGTAGGGGTGCCCCTACATCGGCGGAAGCCACGATCGACGAGGCCGCCAACGTGTCCCCACTTGGGGACAAAAGGAACGGCCGGGGGTGGTGATCACACCCCCGGCCGCAGTGCACCAGAACCCTTGAGGAGGAACCCCGATGCGTACCAAGCTTAGGCCCGCGGCCACTGCGCCGCAGTACTTTCACATCACGGCCACCGCTGCGGACGGCGCAAACGTCGAGCTCGAGGAGCGTGTCTATCTGCCGGTGCTGGCCACTGCGCGGCGCCTGGTCGATGAGGCGATGCCCCACGGCGGCGGCGCCTCGTTTGAGGCCGGCCCTGGGCTGGCGGCGACCTGGACCGTGCGCGATCGCTGGGGCGCACCCGCCGCCACCGTGGCCCTGCGCAGGCAGCCGGCTGCCTGACTCACCCTACCTACCCTGACGAGCTCCCGGCGGCACCGGGGCGAAACGATTGGAACCAATTCCAATCGTCGGCGGAAGCCAACTACGCACAGAGGAGTGGCAGAGACGTGATGACCTACGCAGCAGTGAAAAAAGTGCAGCGCGCCCTGATCGACCGGAACGACGATTCGGAAGGGAGCGCCGCTATGCACACCGTGACAGACAAACAAGTGGCCCCGCCGGTGCCGGATACACCGCGGGGCCTTTTGGTTTCACCCGGAGAGGATCGACCACGTGAAAAATAGCAAACCCCCAGCTGCCCCGGTGAAAGCACCAGACCCCTACCACCGAGACGATCCGCCCATACCCCCGGATGGCCTGGGGCCCACAGGGAAGGGAAAGTGGGTTGCCGTCTACCTGGACGATGACGATGCGGAGGATGTGGGTCTGATATTCGCGCACGGTCAGGCCGACATTGCGGGGGAGCTGGCGGTGCTCCACCTCCGCACCCTGCCCATCGCCGCGGCGCTTGAGGACGTAGACGTGGCCGCCGAGGAAGTGGGACAGGAGAGCTGCGGCGGACTGGACACACGCACGGCGCTGTTTGAGCAAGGGTCAATCTCGGCGCGCGTCTGGGCTACGCGCTGGGGAAGACGCAGCCCGCCGCACTGGAGGGCAAGTACGACCAGTGGCTAGCCGCGGCGGTGGCCAAGCTGGCGCGTTCCGGGTGCAGGCTGGAAGAGCACGCCGCTACTGAGGTGTGGATGCTCCGCAAGCATGCGTCGTACCTGCGGAAGCAGGGAGAGGAGGGTGCAGCGTGAGCCGCGCCGACGAGCCGGTGGTCCTGACGCGCGGCGACCTTACCGTGCTCAAGGACATCATCAGTAACCTGCTGGAAAACCGCTACGGGGAAGAGAACACGGCGTGGGAAAACCTACGGCGCCGTAGCCCCGACCTGCCTGAGCTCAGCCCCTACAGCCACTGGCTCGACGACGCCATCGCGCGTGTGGCGGCGTTGGGGGGCACGGACCTGCACCAGGAGGCGCCGGCAACGACCTAACTCACGCCGCGATCGCCAGACAGCAGAGCGCCGCTCCTTCGGGGGCGGCGTCTCTGCGTTTGCGCGGACGGCACGAGCAGCAGCAGCAGAGTGGCACGCCACGTGCTGCCCGGACCCCGAATGGGTGGAAATCCCGCCGGTGCGCTTCCGACTAGTCCCGCCGTACTCCTGAGCAGCCGTGAGCTCCTGGTGCTGCTGCTACTGGCGCGCCGGTACTCGCGCGAGCAGGTCGCCGACCTGCTCGGCGGGGAGGCAACGGTGGCGGAGATGCTCACGTCCGCGGTGCACGCGCTCGGCGCTCGGGATGTAGCGGAGGCCATCGCCATCGCCCGCGAGCGGGGCCTGATCCACTGAGGAGACACGGCGGTTCGCCCAGCGTCTGCCCGAAGCCGATGTTCGGGAGTTGTCCAGTGCGCACGGGTGCTGTCACGCGGTTGGTGGGCGGCGGCAACGGTCTTGTATGGCCGTGGGGCGTACTCTCTCTCAAGTGCAGGACCCGGAGAGCGCCGAGGGAGCCGCCGCCGACACGCGCGCCCGCGTGACGGTGTGCGCCTGGTGCGCCGAGCGAGGCGAACCGCTGGCGGTGGTGCGGCCGATTGGAGAGGCGGCGTGGGCGAAGGCGTGGGCCTGGGTGCCGGTGTCGCACGCCTTCACGCGGGCGGCGACCCTGGCCCGGCTGGCGTCGCACGGTATCTGCCCGGACTGCTACGCCTGGCAGCTGCGGGAGATCAACGCCACCATCTCCGAGCCACCGGCGACCTAACCCACGCCTCAGCCGGCAGGCAGCAGAACGCCCCGCTTCTCGGCGGGGCGCTTTGCTTGTGATGGGCACGGCTGGCAGTAGCCGACTGGCCGGGCGCCTAGGGAACGCGGTTGATGATGACGACCTCGCCCATGCACACGGTGACGCCGCCGGAGGTGCTGCACTCCGCCCGCGCCGCCTCAGCGGGGTTGGCCGCGGCGGCGGCGCCGCCGGCGAGGGTGATCAGGCTGAAGGCGAGTAGGGCGACGCGGACGAAGTTGCGCGGGGCGATCAGGTTGGTCATTGGGGTGGCCTTTCGAGTGTGGTGGTGGGTACTGGCGCGGTGCCGGCGGGGCCGGTCCGCGGTGCACCACCATCATGCGCCCGGCGCGCAGCAAGGGCGCCGGGCACCTGGCCGGACTTGCGCCTGGCCACCCGGCCGGGACCTACTCCCGACCGCACACTACCGCACACTCTAGGACATCCGGGGCAGCTGGTTATTCGCCTTCGCCGGAGTATTCGCCGCCGTCGCCGGACTCCCACTCGTCGGCATAGGCCGGCGGTGCCGTCTGCAGCAGGGGCGCGGCGGCGGCGGTGAACAGCGCGAGGGCAAGCAGCAGCGAGGACATGGTGCGGCGCATGGTGGTGGTCCTTCGGGGCGAGCACTGAGCTAGAAGGAAGAGACCACCGGGCCCAGCCGTCTCGTCGCGATCTGCTACTCACTCCAACCTCACCCACATCTCCCACGTGCTGCCATAGCCCATTTGGCGGCCAGGGACATGGCACCATAGAGATCGTCGTGATGGTGGATCAAGACACCGTGCAACGTGACGAGAGCCCGCCCCGGCGCCTGCAGGCGTGTGCGCTCTGCCGCATCACTGGGAGGCCGAGCACAGCGGTGCGGCCCCACGAGACGGCCGGCTGGCTGTGGCTGTCGCACGACTTCGCGCAAGCGGCACTGTGGGCGCAGGTAGCCGCGCCCACCACCTGCCCAGCCTGTGCCGAACAGGACACGCCGGCACCAGTCAGGGCAGCCGCCTAACGGCGTCGCAACACTGCTGGGCAAGCTGAGCTGCGGGTGTGCTCCGCGTGTCTGCGCCGCCTATGCACCTGCGCCCTACTCTATACCGCCGCGGTGCGGATACCGTTCTCGGACTCCCACTCCACCTGCACCCAGTGTTTGGCGGTGCAAACGCGGCATAGGTTGGTCTTGGTGGAGGACCGCCTGGTTCGCAGCGGTGCCCCGCACTCGGTGCAGACGCGCGCGGCCGGTGAGGAAATGGGTGCGGGCGTCGTCGGCATGGTGTCTCAGCCCGGCGTTGTCGACACATTCTGTGCCAGACCACGAGAAGCAACCCGCCGGCTGGCTAGATCGGTTCATCAACTTTTTGATGAACCGATCTAGCTTCTTCGCTATGCCGATCTCAAGAGAGAAATACAGGGAGAGCCACCCCCAGTTTCCAGATCGCGGCGGGTGGCAAAACGACTCGTGATTTTCGCCATGGCGCTTGACGTGTTGGAGACGCCAGCGTGGTCCTGTAGGTGGGCGGTAGGCGAAAAGTAGGTGACGGGTAGGTGGGGGCGTCACCGCAACACGGCATTACGTCAACCGTTGGTGCCGGTGTGACAGCAACGCCGTCCGGCCACGTGGCCGGCCACGAGGAGCCGCGTCTAGACGCCGTCCAGACACTCGCCGGCTGGGAGGAGCTCTCGCTGGTGGACGCTGCCGAGCGCCTGGGCCTCACCACGGAGGCGCTGCGCAAGCGGATCCAGCGCGGCAGCGTGCCGGGCCACAAGCGGGATGGCCAGTGGTACGCCACGCTGCCGCCGCAGGGCGAGCGTCCAGACATAGCCGGACAGGTGGCAGGACACGCACCAGACGCGACCAGCCACAACGGTACAGGCGACCAGACGCGACCAGACGCTCCAGAGACGACGGCGGCCAGACAAACGGTGCAGGGGCTGGACAGTGACCAGACGCCGCCCGGTGAGGCTGCGGCGCTGCGCGATGAGGTGGCCTTCCTGCGGGGCGAGCTCGAGGCGCGCCGGCGCGAGGTCCAGCAGCTGCACACACTCTTGGCACAGGCCCAGCAACTGGCCTTGCCTCCCCCGTCTAACCGCCCAGATGTACGTCTAGACAATCGCTCTGAGCGTCCAGACATGTGGCAGGACACGGAGCAGGAGCGGCCGGACACGAGTCCCCAGCGGCGCGCCTGGTGGAAAGTCTGGTAAGCCTCCATGGTATGCCGATTGATGGCTGGCAAATCCGGCTGAACGAGGAGGCGCTCGCCTGCCCGCGCTGCGGCGGACGCGGCCTGCCGCTGCACCAGGGCCAGCGATACACCCGCGGCGGGTGGTCAGACCTCCCCGACGCGCTGCTGTGCGATCGGTGCGTGCAGGAGCGTTTTGATGTGCAGCGGGTGGAGCACAGCGAGCCGCCGCGGCGTCGCTGGTGGCAGTTCTGGTGAGCGTCGTGAGAAAGATGACAAGTCGCGGCGGAAGTGCGCGAAACCTCTTGACTCTCACGCGGGAGCGGCGTATCGTGTCTCCTCACCAGGGCACCACCCTGGCAGCGTCCCGCCGGTAACGGGATGCGACCTGCTGGCTTTCACAACGAGCCCGCAGTGCCTGCTGGGGGAGAACAGCTCTTCAGCAGGAAGTGTGGATCCGCCCATGGGCGCAACGCACCGACTGTTTACGGTGTCCGATCCAGGCGAGAGGAGCCCGAGAGGCCGCAAGGTTTCTCGGGCTTTTCTGTGTCTAGGAGCTGGTGGAGACGCGGTGCGTCAGCCGAGCTTGACCTCAAAGCCCCCGCCGTCAATGGGTTGGCCGGCGGCGATCTTGTCGGCGTACCGCTCGACCATCTCAATGGCGGCGGCGAGCGAGGAGAGGGTCAGGGTACCGGCGTCGTACCGCAGTTGCCAGCGCCGGCCGACGCGCTCAATGCGTGCCACGAGCTGCTTGTCGATGATGACGGCGTAGGCGTCGCCGCCACCGATCTCTCCGCCGATGTGCGAGTAGGTCACCGAGGCCATCGCCCCCTCCGTGGCTGAACACAAGCGCGCTAGGTAACCGGCCGCACGCAGCACGTCCGGGGCCGCCAAAGGCGCTGATGTGGCGCCCGTGGTGGCGGTTCTGGTGAGGGCTAGTCTGGTGATGTGGTTGGCGTCGCTTCCCAGACGGAGACGGTGCCTCGCATTGACCCATCCTTAGTCTCGGAGCGCGTGCCGACCGGGCGCACCAGTGCCCACTGCTCAAGCCGGCGCAGTGCCGCGTGGATAGGGTACTGGCCCGCCTTCCGCAGTACCTTGGTGAGCTCGGTTACCGTCAGCGGCCCCCGTTCACGGAGAACGTTCAGGACGCGCTCGTCGAGCGGATCGGCAGGAGCATCAGCCACAACCGGAGGATAGGCAACGGCGGCAGCGTCGCCCGTGGTGGCGGTTCTGGTAACCAGCACTGCCGGCGGTGCGG
>CADCTC010000239.1 GCA_902805635.1 uncultured Chloroflexota bacterium | reverse complement strand
CAAAACGTTCAGCACTGGCTCCTGGACCGCAACCAGTTCACCTGGGCGCGCCAGCACGTGCCCGAAGCGAAGTGGTACCAGGTCACCAAGTACTTTCCCGGATACAAGCTGCGGCGCCAGATGGTGTACGTGGACGCGGAGACGGGCCAGACCGTCTCCGCCGAAGGCGGCGAGCAAGTGCCCCAGGGCCGGGTCTTCATCTACGGCTACGACTTGCGCAACTTCTGCGGCATTGACGTCCCCGGCCTCCAGGACGCCATGACTGCCACACGGAAGTCGCGCATGGATGCCCGTGGCGCGCCTGGAGATACCGCAGCCAGCGCCGCCCCGGCCGCCGGAGCACCACCGCAGACCCCAGCGGCGACCACCTCTGTCACGGCGGCCCCGGCCACCGCGCCGCCCGCGGCCAGCGCCGCAACCGCTACTCCCGCTGGAACACAGGCCGAGTAAGGAGCCTCACACCTCATGGTCACCGACTCGCCCGACACTGAAACCGCACCGGTTCAGCCGCGGACGACCTCGCTCAACGAGAGCGATTTCCGCGCCGCCGACATCGCCGCCGGCCCACTTGCCGTCACCGAGGCAGCCCAGGCCGTCGCGCCCGGTGCAGGCGCGACCGATGTGCCCCCGGCGCCGCGTATTTCCCCCAACGTCCGTCGCGCTTCCGGCCGCCGCGCGCTCGACTACTCGCTGATGCGCGCCCCCAGCTACGAGAACATCGTCGGCGGCGAGGCGCCTAGCCCGTTCGTCTCGCTGATTATGCTACTCGGCCTGCTCGGCCTGCTGGCAGCCGCCGTGGCGACCGGCCTCGGTTACGGCAGCCCCGAATGGTGGTTGTTCGGCTTCCTCTTCACCATCATCGCCACCACCCTCGCCGCCTTCATCAGCCGCAGCGCGTAGCTCCTTCGGGAGGTAGATGATCCATCTCCCGCCCAAGTGCTCGGCATGCGAACCTCCCCTCTCCGCGCCGGAGAGGCGGGAGCCCATGCAGCGCATGGGCAGCAGCGGTGAGGTCTTCCAGACAGAAGAACGGGACGGTCAGATGACCGTCCCGTTCTTGAATGCACCTTGAGTCGGGGAGAGAGGACTTGAACCTCCGACCTCAGCGTCCCGAACGCTGCGCGCTACCAGGCTGCGCCACTCCCCGTGGCCCGCACCACCCACGCGATGAAGCGTTCGACGGTGTCAGCACGTAGATTCTATCCGGATGACCCCGCAAACGACAACTTCACGGGACGTAGTCCGCGCTCACCAGAGACGATCGCCACGCGCGCCGCGCCGTGGAGCGCTGCGCGCCGCTATCGCCGCACCGGCAGCGTTCGCCGGGATGGCGGGACTCATGGCAGGATGCTTGCCCGGTCAGACGGGTACCGCAGGCACCGCCGGCAGCGCACCTGGTGGCCCCGTGCTCGTCTTTGGCTCGGAGGGCAACATCGTCGTCACGGCCGCCGATGGCAAGGCGCGGGCGACCCTGACCAAGGTCCCTCAAGGCGGGCTGGCCAAAGACCCCGCCTGGTCTCCAGACGGCAAGCGCATCGCCTACGCGTACACCCCGCCGCTGCCCAACGTGCGCGGTCCCGCTGGCCAGCTCCCCCTCCCCGTCACCGGCATCTACACCATGAACGCCGATGGCTCCGACCAGAAAGTCGTCATCCCGCACGCCACACCCGGTATTGGCCACGAGTCCCCGGTGTGGGCGCCGGATGCCAGGTCGTTCTACGTCACGTACACCGAGCTCGTGGTCGAGAGCAACGTCGTGCGTGACCAGATAGTCGAGGTCGCCCGCGTTGCCCCCGGCGTCGAGAAGCGCGAAACGCTGATCCCCAACGGCGCCTTCCCGACCATCTCCCCGGACGGCAAGCAGCTGGCTTGCATCCTCACGACGCCCGGCGGGCCCGCTCTGGTCATTGCCGGCGCGGATGGTAAGGGGCAACGCACGCTCGTGCCGGCCGGAGCGCTTGACGTGCTCGCCGCACCGCGCTTCTCGCCCGATGGCAAGCAAATCGCCTTCGCCGCCGCCGCCCCAATGCCTCCGGTTCCCTCTGTGACCCCATTCCGCCGTGCCGGAGCATCGCTCGGAGCGCTCTTCTCCCCGCCCAGCGCCCACGCTCACGGGCTACCGATGGACCTCTTCGTCATCGCCACCGAAAGCGGACAGCCCCGCCGCCTGACAGTGCTGGGCGAGGACAACCCAGCGCCGGCCTGGTCACCGGACGGCGCCCTCCTGGGCGTCCTGGCCGGGGGCGGCGTGTACACCCTCGCCATCGCCGGCAGCCAGCTCACCAACATCGACCAAAAAGGCGGCCACGGCAGCATCGACTGGAGGCGCGCCTAGGCCATCTGACATAATTACCGAGTCGATGAGCTCAGTTATTAAGAAGCGCCGGCGCAAGATCTCCCGGCATAAGTACCGCAAGCGTCTCAAGCGCGAGCGCCACAAGAAGAAGTAGCCTGACGCGCGAGCTTGCCTCGCACGCCAGTTGGTTACCTGCTGCTTGGCCCCCTCTCTCGTCTGGGAGAGGGGGTTTTCTGGTTTTGGACCGGCTAAGTGCGTGAGTCGGTATTTCAGTGCAAAAGAAGGGCAATTCATTGCGATTACCGTCTCCGTGGGGTACGGTGAAGTAGAGCACCGATGGGCAGCGAGAGTCAGGCAGCAGAAGCAGGCTTCAATACCCAGGCCGTGGAGCGGCTGACCGGCGTGCCGGCCGACACGTTCCGCGCCTGGGAGCGACGCTACGGCGTGCCTTCGCCGCGCCGCCTCCCCGGCGGACGGCGTGTCTACTCGTCGCGTGACGTGGAGGTAGTGCGCTGGCTGCGCCACCAGACCGAGGCCGGGTTCACCGTCAGCATGGCGGTCGCGTCGCTGCAGCAGCAAGGCGGCCTGCCGCCGGCGCCCGCGGCCACCTCGCTGGCTCCCGCGGAGCTAACGCGCTCGCTGGTGGACGCCGCGCTCCGTTTCGATACCGACGGCGTCGAGATGGCGCTCTCGCAGGCGATGGCCGCCCACCCACTGGAAGTAGTGTGCCTGGAAGTGGTGAAACCGGCGCTGGTGGACCTGGGCGAACGGTGGCACCGCGGCGAGATCACGCCGGCCACGGAGCACTTTGCCACCGGCCTGGTGCGCCGCCGCCTGGAGCAGCTGGCCGCCGTCCTCGATGGCGGGCCAACCCGGCCGCTCGTCATCGTCGGCGCCGGCCCCGGCGAGCTGCACGACGTTGGCGCGCTCATCTTCAGCATCTTGCTGCGCCGTCACGGCGTGCGGGTGGTCTTCCTCGGCCAGGACGTGCCGCTGGACGGCGTGCTGGAAGCCTCCCGGCGATTGCAGCCGGACATGGTCTGCCTCTCGGCCGTCACTGCTGACGCCGTCGCCGGGCTGGAAGCGGCTGCCCGCGCCCTGGCTGCACTGCCGCCGCCTGCGCCGCGCGTCGCATTCGGCGGGCAGGCGTTTGACGCCGACCCGTCCACGCGGGAGCGCGTCCCCGGCGTCTACCTGGGCGCAGACGCCGTAGAAGCAGCACGCTCGGCGACCGCGCTGCTCACCGGCCGCTAAACGCCACATTGCTTCGCCGCGTCAGTATGATTAAGACAGCGGATCCCTAACGGAAGGGACGGTTTCCACTGCATGGCCGAGCGGCACCCAGAAAGCACAGGCGGGATCACGGACGCGCCGCGCAGCGAGTCGCGCCGCGAGAGTAAGTCCTCTCCCTACCTCACGCTCCAACGCGTCCCACACCTGCGCAACCCGGTCCTCGTCATGGCATTCGAGGGCTGGAACGACTCAGGCGAAGCCGCCTCCACCGCGGCGCAGCTGCTCATCTCCGATTGGGACGGGTCGCGATTCGCCTCGGTCGATCCGGAAGAGTTCTTCGTATTCACCGAGACTCGCCCGCACGTCCGCCTGAACCGACGCGGCCGTCGCCGCATCGAGTGGCCGTCCAACGAGTTCTTCGCGTGCATCGACCCCGATCCCAGTCCTGACGCGCGTGACATCATCGTGCTGCTTGGCAGCGAGCCCGACCTGCGCTGGCGCACCTTCAGCGACATCGTGCTTGACGTCGCCCGGCGCGCCGGCGTGCAGCTCGTAGTCGGCCTCGGCGCGCTCGACGCCGACGTGCCGCACACCATGCCCCCGGTGGTGAGCGGCTCAGTCTCCAATGCCGAGCTGCACCCTCTCCTGAAGAGCCTGGGGATGAAGCCCTCCAAGTACGAGGGGCCCACCGGCATCGTCGGCGTGCTCACCAGCCGCTTCTCATCTGCCGGCTTTCCCACCCTCAGTCTGTGGGGCCACTCACCGCATTACATCTCCGCCAGCCCCAACCCGGTAGTCGCCTCGCGCATCATCCACGAGCTCGGCACCGTGCTGCGCCTGAGCCTTGACACCGAGCAGCTCGACGAGAGCGCCGCTCGCTTCGACGAGCAGGTCCGTGAGGCGGTCTCCAAGGACCCGGAAGCGATGGCCTACGTGCGTGACCTGGAGCGGCGCGTCCAGGAAGACGGCGACGACGATGCGCCGCGAGCTAGCGGTGGCGCCGCCGAGCTGCCCAGCCCCTCGGCCATGGTCGACTACCTGGAAGAGTTCCTCCGCAAGCAGCGCCGCGAACCAGGGAACCAGTAGTACAGGTCGCCAATATTCGTGAAGTGGTGGTAGGGGTAAGGTCCCCTACCACCACTTCCGGATCAGGTCCAGCGTGAACGCGGTGGCCCCCGCGAGCAGTGCCGTGTACTCGGCGTCGGTGGCCTGCGGCAGCTTTTCCCGTTCCCGCTGCCATGCCACCCGCGTCGCTTCGTCGCGCGGCGTCTCGCGCAGCGGGTTCACCCGGCTGATCTCCCATGGGTCGCTCAACGGCAGCGACGGCAGGATGCCCACCGCGACTCGGCGCACCGCGTCCGGTTCGAACACTGCCGGCGCACGCACTGCGTCTAGCTGTTCGACCGTGACACTGCGCTCCTCCGGGAACCGCTCCTCCCCCAATCGCCGCAGCGCGGCTCGTACCCTATCCCGATCCCCCAGCTGCTCCGGGAACCACTCAACTGGCGCCGCCGCTCGCGCCGCGGCCGGCAGGTCCGGGTGCTGGTACTGCTCCCCCCACGTGTCCAGGCCCAGGTGTGAGAGGTAGCCCACCATGAACGCCTGCGTCTCCGGGGCCTGCTCCCTGCCTGGCCGAAGGTCACGGTGCCGGTCCAGCCAGCGGTCCATCGCGCCGGCCCACGTTGCTGGTTCGTCCGTGTCAAGAATGTGCGTGTCCGGCCGCTTCTTCCCCGGCGTGAAGAACCACCCGTCCGGCCCTTCACTCCCCATCAGCGCCGCTGGCCAGTGGTCGGTCACCGCCCGTCCCAGGCCCGCCAGCTCCGGTGCCTCACGCGCCAGTGCGTCGCGCAGGTTTGACACAAACACCATGTGTCCACGCAGTGAAGGCATTGTCTCTCACTCTCAATCCAGCTTGAACACCCGCCGCGCCGTAGCGCCCAGGCACTTGGCCAGGTCCGCCTCCGACAGTCCGGTCGCGCGCCATTTGGCCAGCTCTACCGGCAGGTTCGCCGGGTGGTCAGAGCCCATCACCATACGATCGGCGCCAATCGAGCGTGTGAAGCGCCGGGCGTTGTAATACTGGCACCAGGAAGGCTCCAGGACGATATTGGGGCACGTCTCGGCCGCCACCAACGCCTCTTCGCAATAGATCGCGTAGCCCGCATGTGCCAGCACGATCGTCGCCTCCGGGAACTCCCTCGCGCGCGGGATCACCAGCGCCGGCAGCGACGGCGGCGCCCCTGCCCCGGTGTGCACGATCAGCGGCACTCCCAGCTCCGCCGCCGCGCGGAAGCACTTCTCTGCGCGCGGCAGCAGCGGCGACGTGTTGTACGACCCAGGGTGCAGCTTCAGCGCCTTGAACCCCAGGTCGCGCACGCAGCGCCGCGCCTCCGCAAAGTACGCCGTGTCATCCCACAACGGAGAGATGCTGGCCATCCCGTAGATGCGCCCAGGGTTCGCCTGCGCAAACGCGTGTACCCGGTCGTGCGCCGCGCGCTCGTCGCTCTGCAGCGACTGCGGCATCACCAGCGAGACCGCCACGCCGTGCGCGTCCATCGCCTCCAGCACCTCTTGTTCACTCGTTTCGGTCCCCACGCCCGTTGGCGATGGGCCCAGGTGCGCGTGCGTATCGATGATCTCCATGGCGTTACTCCATTCTCCAGGCGATGCCGGCCCGCTCCAACGCGGCGTCCACCCCCGCCTTGGCCTGCGGGATCTTCGCGTCCGGCAGATGCTCGATGATCGCGTACCCGTCCGGGTTGTGCTGCTCGTAGAGCCGCATGAACGTCACCAGGTCGAAGATCCCCTCTCCCGGCACGCACTCGTCGATGTGCACTACAAGGCGCTCCCCCAGGCACACGTCCTTCACGTGCGCGCTCACCACGTGGCTGCCCAACTCGGAAAAGATGCCCTCCAGCACGCGCGGCGTATCGTACGCGTCGGAGAACGATCCCACGAAGTTCACCGCGTCGGCGTTGTATTTCAGCGACTTCGACCCCACTCCTTCAATTACCTCGCGCACCCGACGCGGCGAGTCGAGCGGCGAGATGACGTGGCACTCCAGCCCGATCGTCACCCCCTCATCATCCGCCACGCGGCATACCTGGCGCAGGCTCTCCACCAGGCGGTCACGTGTCTCGGTTGTGTGGTTGTCCCGGTGCGGGCGCCAGTCACCAGTCGGGTTGAGACTCCCTGGCCGGATCAGCTGGTAGGCCGCGTCCAGCCGCGCCGCTGCCCGACACGCCGCCTGCGCCAGGCGCACTCCCTCAGCCCGCGTCACCGGGTCCGGGTGCACCAGCGCTGGGTACCGGGCGTTGCTCTGGCACACCCGCACGCCTTCCTCCGCCAGCACGGCGCGCGCCTGCTCCAGCGCCGCCGGCTCCACCTGGTCCGGCTGCCCCAGCATTACCGACGCTCCGGTGAACCCGTGTTGCCGTACCAGCCGGGCGTGCTCCGCCGTGATTTTGGCCGGGTCCCCTGGCAAGAACCCCACTACTCCTGGTCGCATCGTGCGCCGAGCATAGCCAATGGGCCAGGGCATGGGGCAAGCCGGTAGCATGGTGGCCGATGGATCTTGGAATCACTGGAAAGACCGCCTTCATCACCGGCGCCGCGGGTGGCATCGGCCGGGAGCTCGCCCGCCTGTTCGCGGAAGAAGGCATGCGCGTCGTCGCGGCCGACCTGGACCAGGCACGTACGGGAGAGACAGCAACGCTGGTGCAGCAGTCCGGCGGCGACGCCCTGAGTCTTCGCATTGACGTGACAGACGAAGCTAGCGTGCAGTCGGCGGTCTCCGCGGCCACCGAGCGGTTCGGCGCGGTAGATGTCGTCGTCAACGCCGCCGGTATCTACCGCATCGGCCAGCTCGCCGACGTTCCTCCCGACGCCTGGGACCAGCTGATGGACATCAACCTGCGCGGCACCTATCTGGTCTGTCGCGCCGTATTGCCCGCCATGCTCGAGCGGGGGCGCGGCAGCATCGTCAATCTCGCCTCCATCTCCGGCCGCACCAAGTCCACCCTCGCCTCCCCCAGCTACGTCGCCTCCAAGTCTGGCGTCATCGGCCTCACCATGGCGCTCGCGTCCCAATCCGCCGCCCGTGGCGTGCGCGTCAACGCCGTCGCCCCCGGACCCGTTGATACCGACATGATCCGCGGCCTCCCGTCTGAGCTCCAGCCCGGCCTCATCTCCACCATCCCGCTTGGCCGGCTCGGCACGCCGCGGGAAGTCGCCAACGCCATCGCCTTCCTCGCATCGGACGTTGCCGCTTTCATCACCGGAGAGACGCTCAACATCAACGGCGGCGCCTTCATGGTCTAGACAGACCGACGGGGCAGACCGACGGGGCAGACCGACGGGGCTCGCATCACTCCTACCCGGAGCCACATCGCCCGCCTTCGGTGCTACTGTCTGCCCAGCACATGGCTTCAGTTGAACAGCGCTGTCCGAGCCGGCAGTGCCTGGCGGCCCCGCTGCTTGGTGTCTTGGCGCTGGTGGCTCTCGCTGCCTGTGCATCCCCGGTCACGCTTGCGCTGCAGGCCGACCCCACGCCGGCACTGGCGCCGGCCAGCGTGTCGGAGGCCCGCTCCATCCGCGGCGTCGCCCCTTCTCCCACCGCCATCGACAGCATCCCCACGCGCGCCCCTGAGCTTGCCCCAGACGCACCGCCGCCCACCCCCGTGCCGCCCGCGGCCGGCGCGGCCGGCGCCATCAGCACTCCCGTGCCGCCGGCCATGCCCACGCTCACGTTGCCACCGCGCCGAGAGTTGGACCCTGCTTCGGCAGCCGCCGCAACGGCCAATGCCGCCACCGCCGTTGCCCGCTTCAACTCCGCGGCGGCCACCGCCGCTGCGCTGCCGCAGCAGGAGATCCGCATGCAGGATCTCGCGTTTGCTCCTTCGACACTCACCGTGAAGCCCGGCACCAACATCATCTGGCGCAACTATGACCGCGTCCCGCACCAGGTCCAGGGCGGTGAGTTCGACAGCGGCCCCGTGCCATCGGGTCGCCACTGGTCCTCTCTGCTGGAAAAGCCGGGCCGCTACGCCTTCATCTGCAGCTTCCACCCCACCATGCGCGCCGAAATCACCGTCTCCCCCGACCCGTCCAGGGCGGAAGGCATCACGTCTTAGGGCACCTGCCAGCGCGTGACCGACACTCCGTTGAGCTCTCGGGTCAGCGTCCGCGTCGCGCCGCGATTCTGCAGGAATTGTGTCGTCAAGTCCCGCCCGTCCCACAGCCAATCCTCGAACCGCACGACCCACAGCCCTTCGCCGCCACGCAGCCCGCGCGCAACCGCGGTGAGCCCCTCCTGCTCACTCATGCCTGGGTAGTTGGTGTACGGCAGCGCCGCCTTCTCATAGCGACCGCCCCCCCTGCGGTAGTAGAACGCAAACGGCCGCTCGGCGTATTCCGCCAGGAAGCCCACCCGCTCTCCCGGCCGCAGCTGCTCGCGCACCAGTTGCGCCGCCGCCCGGAAGTCCGGATTGGGCGGTCGGTGCGCCAGTCCATACCCCCAGCTCCCCACCACAAAGACCACCAGCGGCAGCCGCCACATCCACGGACCCAGCGTAACCGCCCCCGCCAGCAGCACGAGCAGCGGCGCCAGCAGCGGGATCAGGTACCGGTCCCGGAAGACCGGCACCGTGAACTGCACCACGTATAGCAGCACCAGCGGCACGAATAGCCAGCAGCCCAGGACGACTACCCCGGCCGACCTGTTCCCCGCCAGACGCCACGCCCCCACCGCCAGCGCGGCCAGGAGCACCAGCAGCAGGCGCCGGTCCGGCGCCGGGTTCAGGTGCCACGTCAGCTGCTCCCCTAGAGACACCACCATGTCCCGCAGCGCCACCGGGCGGTAGCCCACGTCGGCTCCCCGCAGCAGCACTGGCGCCTGCCACGCCGCCAGAGGCACGTACGGCAGCACCAGCACCGCCGTCGCGACCCCCAGTCCCATCCATCCGCGCCGCCCGCGCCGGGCCAGCACCACCCCCGCCGCCGTATTCGCCGCGATCTGCAGCGCCGCGAACAGGTGCACGTACAGCGCGAGCGAGGACGCCACGACGTACGCTGTCCAGATTGTCGCTGCGCGTAATCGCCCACGGACCTGGCCCGGCTTCCGCCCAACCGCTTCGCCCACGAGGCTCCCCTCTCCTGTGGGAGAGGGGCAGGGGGTGAGGTCAAACGCTGCCAGCAACGCCAGCTGCGCCGCCAGCGCCAGCGCGGCGTACAGCGGATACATCTTGGCGTCCTGGGCGTACCACACGTAGTACGGCGACCCGGCGGCCAGCGCCGCCGCCGCCAGCGCCACCCGCCGATCGCCGGTCAACCGGCGCGTCACGCCACCCACGAGCGGCACCGCCACGGTCGATGCCAGGCACGAGAGGAACCGCGCCCCCACCTCGGTCGTCCCCGCCAGCGCGATCCACCCTTTGAAGAGCACGAAATAGAGCGGGCCGTTCTCGCCAATCGCTGCTAGCTTGCGCGCCTGCGCTGCGAGCGGCTCCCCCGCCATCGCGATGGCGTCAACTTCGTCCAGCCAGAAGCTCTGGCGCCCCAGGCAATACGCTCGCAGACCGAACGCCGCCAGCGTTAAAAACAGCAGCGCCGTGCGGTAACGCACGGCGCTGATTGTAAGTGTGGGCCGCCAGGCGGGCCTAGACGGGAACGCGCTCCGGGAACACCGCCATGTAGTCGGTGCCGGTGTTGGCTCGCTCAGTCAGGTACCCCGCCGGATTGGCCGGGTCGTAGGTCAGGATGGTGCGCTGAAACGCCTGTACGGTGATCGGGACGCCCGTGAAGCGCTGCACGTTCGCGCCAATGATGCGGCCCTTGTCCACCACCGCGGGGATGGCCGGAGTCACCGGCAGCCCGATGTCGTGCAGCCACCCGCCGGGGAACAGGTCGGCACGGTTAATGAACTCCCAGAAGTACGGCGGGATGTTGTGTCCCGGCGCCGACGACAGGTCCGCGCTGAACGGCACGAACACCGAGCCATCCGGTCGCGGCTGCGGGCCGTTGGCATTGGACGGGGGCGAAACGCGCAGACTTTGCTCGGACTGGTCCTGGATGGTCGAATAGGTCACGTTGGAGCGATCGCCACCCACCGGCTGCAGGCTGCGCACCGCCTTCATCTCGTCCACCAGCAGGCCGTACTCGAAGTTGTACGCCGGGTTGCCGGTCCGGTTCGCTGCCGTCCGGTTCTCCAGGCGAGCCTTCTCGAAGTACTGCGCCGGCATTCCATCTACCGTCGTCGTCACCGGCGAGATTGCGCCACCCAACGTGCGCGGCCCATCAACCTGGTTGTAGTACGCCAGGAACTGGGGATCCACCGGGTAGAAGCGCACCTCACGCTTTGCGCCCGGCGTTGGCTGCGGCGACACGCCGCCTTGCGGCGAAACGGCGGTTGCCTGTGCCAGCGCGCCCGCGCTGACCTCGCCGAACGCGGCCGGCTGCGGCAGCGCGAGGATGACCCCCCCCACCGCCGATCCAACCGCCGCCGCGCCCATGGCCCGGCGACTAATCCGTTGCTGAGGCATCCACGATCCTCCTAGGTGCTATGCGTCTGCCGCCGGCGCCGCCCTTGGGCGTTACACTGAGACGGCCGCGCGATGTTCAGGGAATTGACCAGCAAGACTGGTGCCAGCGGCCTCGCCGCCCCACCTCGCTGCCACCCCTCACTGACTACAACGCCGCGGCACGTCCTGTGGATTCCCCTTGAGGAGCGCGACCACCCATGCCCGTCTACGAATACTGGTGCGAGAAGTGCGACAAGGAGTTCGAGCAAATGCGGCCGATCAGCCAATCTGCTGAGCCCGTCGGCTGCCCCACGTGCGGCACAGCGTCGCAGAAGCTTCCCTCGGTCTTTGCCAGCAAAGAGAACTACACCATCAAAGTGCCTCGCAGCGCGGCCTACCGCGGTCGGGAGCGCGCCGGCGCCGGCGAGTAGCGTGCACTGACCGCCGCCGTTGCGGTGGTCATCACCGCCGGCAGCACTCGCGCGAGCCACACCGCCAGCGCCGCGCACGCCACCCCGGCGACCACGTCCAGCACAAAGTGTTCGCCCAGGTACACCAGCGCGGCCCCCATGGCCAGCGTGTACGCCACGCCCGCCGCGCCGGCCACCGGTCCGACCCGAAACAGGAACAGGCCTAGCGCCGCCGTGATGGCGGTATGGACCGATGGCATCGCCGCGGCAGGGTTCGGGTCCCCTAGTGCATCCGGGTCGCCCTGCCAGGGGCGCCCCAACTCCGCCACCGCGGCTGCCACCGGTGCGCCGCGCGTCGTATCCACGATGATCCGGCGTGTCGGCGGGCCGCCCAGGTCCCGCGCCACCAGCCACGGTGGCTCGGTCGGGAGTGCCACATACCCCGCAAGCCCCAGCGCAAACGTCAGCGCCAGCGTCAGCACATACGGTCGGAAGAGCCGGTGCGCCCGCAGCCACAGCCACACCCCCACCGCCACGAAGCCGACGAAGTACGACGCGTGTACCGCCGTTGCCGCATAGTCCAACGCGTCCAGCCCGCCTCCGCCACGCAACGTCTGCTGCAGCCATGCCGATGGCAGCTCGCCATCGAATAGTCTCAGCTCCATCTCGGCCACCGCCAGCCCCCGGCGTGGAAACGGTGACCCCGCCGCGACCTGCCGCAGGACCACGAATGCCGCCGCCGCCGCCGTCAGCGGCAGCCAATCCCACAGAAACTGCCGTCCTCGCCCCGTCGCCAGTGCGAACAAAAACGCCGCGACCACCAGCCGGTGCTCCAGCACGCTGCTATTTGGCGCCAGAAGCAACACCGCTCCCGCCCCGACAAGCACCCGCCCCCACGGAACGCTTCTCGACCGCACTACCGCCGGCAGACTCATTACGCTCCGTTCTCCCGGCGCCGGTACAGCATGAATCCACCGATCTCACGCTCGGGCATGTAGTACCGCTCTACGCGCTCCCAGAACGCCGCCGAACGCCCCGGCACCTCCAGCTCACGCTCGATCTCGATGACGTAGGCCGGCCGCCGCGCCGGGTCGTCTAGCATTTCGATCACCGCCTCCAGCGCCCCCGGCGCACGGTTGATCTCCGTCCAATACAGATGCCGCCCCGCAGACCGCCGGCCGCTGAGGTGGTACAGGTCCGCCTGCGCAAACGCCGCGTAGATAGTGTCCTGCTCGCCCGTTCGCGCCCGCACGTAGTCCGCGATTGCGGAGCTCTGTAGATACGCAGGCCGCCCGTACAACCGCCAGCTCGTCTCCCGCGCGGTCCCCACCAGCCGCGCATTGAAGCCAACTGCCACCAGCGTGGCCAGAAGCAGCACTGCAGCGAGCGCTCTGTGCCGTCTGTCCAGTACCCACGCCATGCCCAGCGCACCCAGCAGCGCCGCGCCGGGGACTAGCCCCACGTAGTAGTGCCAATACCAGTAGCCACCCAACGCCGCGCCTGCCACCGCCCCGCCCAGTAGCGCCATCCCTGCCACGCCCGCACGAGTCCATCCGCCGGCGTATCCTCCAATCGCCACCAGAACCCACAGCGGCAGTAGCGCCGCGGTCACCGTAGGGGCAGTCTGCAGCAGGTCCCGCACCAGCGCCCCTCCGACGCTCAGTGCCGAGTGCGCCTGTACCCGGAACCCCACCACCGAATACCAATACAACGCCGCGTCGGTAGCCACCCCGTGCGCTACAAACGGCGCCACCCCCACCACTAGCCCAGCCGCAACCAATACGCAGCGCCGAAGAACCGTAGCCGGGCGGCGGGCCCAGAGCAACAGCACTGCCAGGGCCGGCCCCGCGCTCAGCACTGCCGTCGGCTTGACGGCGACCGCGAGCGCCAGCGCCACGCCGCTCCATGTCCACCGGCCGTGCGCCGCCAGCAGCAGGCACGCCACCACCGGCAGGTTCATATACAGCTCGCCGTTGGCCGTGAACCCCTCGATGGCCGGGCTCGCGCTCGCCAGTGCGAACAACCCCGCCGACGCCAGTCCTACACGGGGCGTCGCCAGCGTCCGCCCCAGGGCGTGCACCAGCACCGTCGTCACCCCGTTGTAGAGCGCTGCTCCAAGCCGGATCGCTTCCGTAGATTCGCCTAGCACCGCCATCTGCATGCCATACACCAGGAAGATCCCCTGCGGCCGGTCGAACCAGAGGTCGGTGTACAGCGCCAACCCGCGCGCCATCCAGTGGGCCACGTACGCGTAGCCGGCTTCATCCGTGATCAGCGGCACAGAGAGAAACGCCAGCCGCAGCAGCACCCCCACCGTCGCGATGGTCCCGACAGCTGCCGGGAGCCACCACCGCTTGATGCAGCCCTGCAGGGCGCCACCTACAATCCCACGCCCAAACAAGGAGGAAGAGATGGACCTGGAGCTGCGGGACAAAGTAGCGGTCGTCACCGGCGCATCACGCGGGATCGGGCGCGCTATCGCGCTCGGACTAGCTGCGGAGGGTTGCGCCGTCGCCATCGGTGCGCGTGGTGAATCCGAGCTGCGCGGCGTCGCTGACGAAATAGAGCGCGCCGGCGGCCGAGCGCTGCCAATCGCCGGCGATCTGACTTCGACCGAAGGGATAGCACGACTGGTTGATGGCGCGGCGGAACGCTTCGGCGGCGTAGACATCCTGGTCAACAATCTGGGCGGCAGCGCGCCCGCCAATAAGCCCTTTATGGATACCACTGCCGCCGACTGGCAGGGAGTCGTGGCACTCAACCTCTATCCCGCCGTGGCGGCCAGCCGGCTGGCGGTGCCACACTTCCGGCGTCGCAATGGCGGCTGCATCCTGGTGATCTCTTCCATTTACGGGCGCGAGAGCGGTGGCTACACCGGCTACAACGCCGTCAAGTCTTCCCTTAATAGCCTGGCCAAGAGTCTCTCCCGCGAGCTTGCCCCGGACAACGTCCGCGTCAACGCGATCGCCCCCGGCTCCATCCTCTTCCCCGGTGGCAGCTGGGAGAAGCGCCAGCAGGCCGACCCGCAGGGCATCGCCGACTTCGTCAAGCGCGACATTCCATTGGGACGCTTCGGGCATCCCGAGGAAGTCGCCGCTGTGGCCGTCTTTCTGTGCTCCGCGCGGGCAAGCTGGGTCAGCGGTGCCTGCGTCCCCGTGGACGGCTCCCAGGGCAAGTCCAATATCTGACCGCGCCACGGTACGCCGTTCCTCCAAACCCTTGACGCCTCCCCGCCGGGCGCGTATCGTATCACCAGGCGATATAACGCGCGGCAACGCTGCCGCACAGGCATGGCCAGGGTGGCCGCAGGAGCTAGAGTGATGCCCCCCAAAGCGGGAAGCGCAGAGCCGGGCGGTGGGAGGACCGGCGCGGCCGGAACAGGCGGAGCGCCCGGCGGCGAACTGCCGTCCGGCACGACACCGGCCCTGGTCCTTTCAGTGTTAGCGGACGGTCCGCTGCACGGCTACGGACTGGCCAAAGAGATCGAGCGCCGCAGCGGCGGCTTCTTCACCGGTAGCTGGGGCAGCCTCTATCCCGCGCTGCAGCGCCTGGAGCAGGACGGCCTCATCGAAGGCGTCTGGGAACCCTACCCACCGCAGGGCAAACGCCGCCGCCGCGTCTACCGCCTTACCCCCCAAGGCCGCAGCGCCGCCTCCCAGACTGCCGGCCGCTGGCGCCAGTTCGCCTTGCGTATTCTCCAGGTGATTGGCCAGGGGGATGAAGGCGGCCTGCCCGCGGCACTTGCCGGCGCGCCGGGCGCGCTCACCTCGCCCGCCGGGGCAGCTGGCCGGCAGCGCTAACCCGCAGACTACCCACAACCGCCCGCGCGACAAAACCCGTACGCTTTAGCGCACCCCAGTGGTAACCACTGGTAGTCCAGGCATACCGGCGCCACCAACCTCCATTCAGCACAGCGCAATGACCGCAGGAGCAAGCATCCGACTGGACGACCCGGGCGACATGCCCGCGCTGCTCCTATCCGCGCGACCACGCGCCACCGCGCGAATCGGCATCCCTGCCGGCCCGGTGGAAAGCTACCTGGCAGCCCTGGCCGCGTCGCTTGAGGGCCAGTTTGACCCCGCCTTGGAGGCTGGCGGCATCCTTACCCCTCTCGGCTGCGTCGCGCGCGCCACGCTCATCGAGCAGATCGGTGCGGACCTGGATGCTGCCGTGCGTGATCTGATGTACAGCGGCGTCGCGCGCGAGCGCGCCGAGGCGCTGGCGGTAGAGCAGTTCGGCCCCGCCCTGCTACTGGGCCGCGACTTGCTCGTGGCTCGCCGCCGTGAGGCGCTGGAAGCGTGGCAGCGCCAGCGCGATGCCCTCTGGTGGTGGACCGAGCCACTGATCCCCGTCTTTACCGTCTGCGCCGCGGTCTTCATCGCGGCGCTCGCCCCCGTCGTTGCCCTCCTCGCCGGCATCGCCGCCCAGCCGATGCTCGGCATCCTCGCCGTCGCGCTCGTCCCACTTGTCGCCGGCACCATCATCGGCGTGTGCGAGACCATGGCCGGCGACATCGACATGCGCTTCGCCCGCTAAATACCACCACCCATCGTCGCCAACCTGCCCCGAAAAGGCCCTCTCCCCTTGTGGGAGAGGTCGGCGACGCTAGCTTCCCACTAGCTCAGCGAAGTCCTGGAGACGTTCGAGCACCTCCCCGTCCGCGGCGGCGAACGTGCGCCGGTGCTCTCCCAGCAGCACCCCGTCGTACGGCTCCCCTCGCGCCTCTCGGAACGCGCGCAGCGCCCTGTCATACGGCAGCGTCCCCCAGCCAATCGGCAGGTGCATGTCGCCTAACCCGGCGATCTGAATATTCCGCGCCGGCACCGCCTTGTAGAGCGTGAAGTCGCCCAGCCGCGCAGGGTCGAACCGCCCGCAATTGTCTGAGAGATGCGTGTGCGCCACGTACGGCGCGCACACGCGTACCGAAGCCAGATGGTCGTAGCCGAAGTGGGCCGACGCCAGGTAGTCGTGCCCAAAGTCGTACGTCATACGCACGTGCGGGTGCTGCAAGCTCTCCACCAGCTCCACAACCCGCTCCGCCCGCTCCACTTCGATGTTCTCCACCCCTAGTGTGACCGCGTGCCGCCCCGCCAGGTCCGCAGCTTCAAGCAGCCCCCGCTGCAGCTGAGCTTCCAGCGCCGCCACGCCGCTGTGCTGCTCGAAATGCACCACCACGACCACCGCCCCTACCGCCGCCGCCAACTCCACCGTCGCCAGCAGGATGTGCCGGTGCACCTCCGGCAGCGTCGCGTGGCGCAGGTCCAGTACAGCCGGTGAGTGCACCGTCAGTCGCAGCTTCCCCCGCTGCGGTGCCCGATCCACCGGCAGCGCGAATGGTCTGCACGCCGCCGCAATGTGGTCACGTTGTCCTGGATGCAGCCGGCCGCCGAAGATGCAGTCCAGGTAGTCCGGGTTGATCTCCGCGGCTGTGTATCCCAACGCAGCCAGCCGGCCGAGCTCCGCCTCCAGCAGTGCAGACGAGCTTCCTGCCCCGGCGCCAAGAAACACTGCCATCGTTCAGGGTCCTTCCTTGGACGCGAGGCGGCACACCAGCTCTCTGAGCCCCGGCACGTCCGCGCATACCCGCCGAACGTCATCTGCCAGGCGACCGTACCCAGGCAGCAGAGTCACTTCGACCACACTGCCATGAGCAGCCACGTCCTGCACACCGTCCGCCACCAGCCCCTCCACGCGCAGCCGGCCGCGCACCAGCGCTCCCAACTCCTCGTCACTGACCAGGCGGTTCACCGCGTCCCATATCCCCGGCGTCGTCCGCGCCAGCCGTTCCGCCGCCACTTTTCCCCCGACGGTGCCTAGCCCGCCCTCCAATACCGCCACGCCCTGCTGTACACGCACGGTGATGTCACCGTCGCGCGTCATCCCGTCCTCAGCCAGAGCCTGCTGCACGTCAGCCGCCGCCTCCGCGTCATCGCGCGGTGACCCGAACATCGTCGGTAGCGGATCGCGCGTCAGTCGCCCCATCTCCCGCCGGAACACCCCCCGCGCGGCCAGCGTCTCAGGCGTCACACCCAATATATGCCAGCGTAGCCCCGTTTCCGAGTCTGTCTCCGTCCCCGCTAGCTCTGCCGTCGTCGCGACCACGAAGCTGCCGCGCGAGTAGGCCCGTGCAATTACGAGCCGCGTCCCGCTGGCCAACTCAAGAACCACGTCCACGCGCCCGACCGGCCGCTCCTCCGGCGGCCCCGTCAGAACGTAGTCTCCAACCGCTGCTTCAGCCCCAGTCACACAGGAGGATAGCCGCTGCCACCTGGCAACGACGGTCCCGAGTCAAGCTCCCTCTCCGCTCCGGAGAGGGGCCGGGGGTGAGGGCGGCCTCCGCTACCTTCTCGTCCCGCGAGCCGCCTCGGCCGCCTGCGCTGCCTGCACCGCGCGGAGGATCGGCGCCATGTCCGGCGGGACGTAACCCTGCCAGTCACGGCTGGCCACCAGCGTCGGCGGGCATGCCCTGGGCACGGCGTCGGCGTAGAACACGTCGGTCGCACGCTGGCCGGGGCAGATTGGCGCTCGTACCGCGCCGGGCGGCATGGTGAACGTCTCGTTCGGCTTCCCGGCCAGTGTCTGGTCCATGAAGTCCTTCCAGATGTAGCCCGCACCCAATGAGCCAGCCACCTGAAGCATGGCCGAGTTGTCGGTATTGCCCACCCACACGCCGGTCACCAGAGTCGGCGTGAACCCGATCGTCCACGAGTCCTTGTAATCATTGGTCGTGCCGGTCTTGACCGCAGCCGTCTTGCCGCCTGCCAGGTCCAGCACGTTGCCGAACATCGGCCGGCGCGCCGCCGCATCCGAGAGGATGTCGGCGATCATGTACGCCGCGGGCGGATCGATCGCTGGCTGGCCTTTTGGCTCCCCCAGCTCCCAGATGAGGTTGCCGTCGCGGTCTTCTATCCGCAGGAACGGCGTGGGCTCCACTAGCGTGCCCATGTTGGCGAAGACACCGTAGGCGCTGGTCATGTCCAGCAGCCGCACCACCCCCGCGCCGAGCGTCAGGCTCATGACCTCCGGCAGCTCGGTGGTCACACCCATGGTGCGGGCGGTCCTGATCAGCTCCTTGGTGCCCACCGCGTCTTGCACCAACAGCGCCGGGATGTTGTAGGAGTTCGCCAGCGCCGACCGGAAGGAGACCGTGCCGTGGTACTTCCCGTCGTAGTTCACCGGCTGGTAGAAGCCGCCCTTGCTGCCCGTGTCCAGCCGCCGAATCGCCGTATCGGCCACCATGCTGGACGGGAAGAAGCGCTTGGTCAGGAACGACGCCGCGAACGTGAACGGCTTGAACGACGACCCCGGCTGGCGCTGCGCCGTCGCCACGCTCACCTGCCCGTCGATGGCTTTGTTGTTGTAGTCGTAACTGCCCACGAAGGCCAGGATCTCGCCCGTCTGCGGCCGGATCGCCACCAGCGACCCGTTGTTCACCTTCTGCCAGCGGATCTCGTCCACCCGCTTGCGCACAATGGCCTGCGCGCGGTTGTTGGCCTCCACGTCCAGCGTGGTGATGACTTTCAGCCCGTTGTGCAGCAGCTCCGGGTTCACCCGCTGCTGCAGCAGCTCACGCGCCATGAACGCGAAGTGCGGATGCTGGATGTTCGTCTCCTGCATCTTGTAGGTGAAGCCCCTGGCCTCGTCCGCCGCCGCGTTGGCTTCTTCCTGCGAGATGAACCCCTGCCGCACCATCGCCTCGAGCACCTGCCCCTGGCGCGCCAGCGCCGCCGCCCGGTTGGTCACCGGGTCGTAGCGCGACGGCAGCTGTACCAGCCCTGCCAGGATGCTCGCTTGCGACAGCGTCAGCTCACTGGCGTGCTTTCCGAAGTACGAGAGCGACGCCGCCTCGATGCCGTACGCCTGGTTCCCGTAGTAGACCTGGTTAAGGTACATCTCCAGGATCTTGTCCTTGGGATACAGCGCATCCACCTGCGTCGCCAGCGCGATCTCCTTGATCTTGCGCACGTACGTCTGCTCATCCGACAGCAGCATGCGCTTCACCAGCTGCTGCGTGATGGTGGACGCGCCCGACACCGTGTCACCGGTGCGGAAGTTGTCGAAAGCGGCGCGCGTTATGCCTCTGGGGTCAATGCCCCTGTGTTGGTAGAAGTTCGCGTCCTCGATCGCAAGCGTCGCCTGCAGCAGCACCGGCGCTACGTCCTTGAGGGACACTGCAATGCGCCGCTCCTCGTAGAACTCGTACAGCAGGTGCTGCCCCGTCCGGTCGTAGAGCTGCGTCACCTGCGGCATCGGCAGCGCCGCCAGCTTGGTCGGGTCCGGCAAGTCGCGCTTGAGCGAGTTGTAGGCAAACACCGTCCCGGCGCCGCCCGCCAGCGCCGTGGTGCACCCCGCCAGCGAAACGAACAGGATGTTGAATACGGCGATCATGGCGAACAAGGGCACGCCCTTCTTGGGCGGCCCCTTCACCCGGCGGTGAAAGATCAGGCGATGTATGCGGTCGCGGCGAGTTATTCGTGGCACGGCGTTCCGTTCTAATGCAACTGCCGTGCCGAGAAGTACCCAAAACGCCGCCACTTCGTAAGGAACCCGCTAGAATTGCTCTGACTTCACAATCCGAAGCGTCGTTGCCGTGCCGGGCCATGCCCGACGCGGAGCAGACTAGGGAGCAAACCGCATGGCCGACACAACCCAGGCGCCGCAGGCAGCCCAGCCCACCATCGTCGCGTACCTCAAGCCCGTCTGTGGCTGGAGCAACGGCGTCCGCGCCGTATTCCGCAAGTACGGCCTCGAGTTCGAGGACAAGGACATCATCAACGACCGCGCCGTCTACAGCGAGATGGTCCGTAAGAGCGGCCAGCCGCTCTCCCCGTGTGTCGAGATCAACGGCGAGATGCTGGCCGACGTCTCCGGCCCTGAAGTCGATCAGTACCTGGTCGAGAAGGGCCTCGTCAAGACCCCCGTTGCCGTCTAGTCGATCTTCACTGTGTGGTTACACTGCCAATCGGTAACCACACATGATCATCGTCATGCAGCAGGGCGCCTCCGACGCAGAGGTGGCCAACGTCGTCCAGCAGGTGGAGGCTACCGGCTTCCGCCCCTTCATCAACCCCGGTGTGGAGCGCAAAGTCATCGCCCTGCTCGGCGAGGTGGACATCGACAAGGTCCAGCTGGTCGACCGTTTCTCCACCTTCTCCGGTGTCGAGCGCGTCCAGCTAATCTCTGAGCCCTACAAGCTCGCCTCGCGCCACTCACACCCCGATCCCCTTCGCTTCGAGCTCGGCCTCCACCCGGACGCTACGCGGGTCACCATTGGCGGCTCTGAGCTCGTGGTCATGGCCGGCCCCTGCTCGGTTGAGTCCGAAGCGCAGGTAGTGGGCGTCGCACACGCCGTCAAGGCGGCCGGCGCGACGCTGCTGCGCGGCGGCGCCTTCAAGCCCCGCAGCTCCCCCCACTCCTTCCAGGGCATGGGGCTCGATGGCCTCAAGCTGCTCGCCACCGCTCGCGCCGCGACCGGCCTGCCGGTCGTCACGGAGATCATGGATCCCCATGACCTGGACGAGATCTGCCGCTATGCCGATGTGATCCAGATCGGCGCGCGCAACATGCAGAACTTTTCCCTCCTGCGGTACGTCGGCGAAACCCGCGTCCCCGTGCTGCTCAAGCGCGGCCCCGGCGCCAAGGTCTCGGACTTCCTGCTCGCCGCCGAATACGTGCTGGCTGGCGGCAACCACCGCGTCATCCTCTGCGAGCGGGGAATCATCACCTTTGAAGACAGCACCCGCTACACCACCGACATCAACGCCATCCCGGTCCTCAAGCGCCAGACCCACCTCCCCGTCGTCCTAGACCCTTCCCACGCCACCGGCGACTCCGCGTACGTCCCCTCCGTCGCCATGGCGGCCGTCGCCGGCGGCGCGGATGGCCTGATCATAGAAGTCCATCCCGACCCCTCAAAGGCGCTCTCGGACGGCAAGCAGTCGCTCAAGCCCGACCAGTTCTCCGTCCTGATGGACAAGCTGCGCCGCCTGGCCCCAGTCGTAGATCGAGAGCTCCAAGCGCCGGCCGCCTCTTTGGCGTAAGGCCTACCTCCGCCGCGGCCATATTTGAAGAGGCACCGGCCCAGGCGGAGGCGCCTCGTCTGCCGAGTGATCCGGCTCTGCCACGTAAAGCTGCGACCCGTCCAGCACTACCGTTGCCGTATCGGTCAGCCCTGTGGCCCGCGTGAGCGCCTCCTCCACCGACAGCCGCTCCTTGTTCCACCCAATCTCCGCCACCCCCTGCCCGCGCAGCGATTCCAGGTAGGTTGGCAACTGCCACGACTCGATCCGCTGTACGTCACCCTGTCCGGACATCTGAATTCCTCGCTCAGCACAGCTCCGGCTCAGCCGGAGCCACCTCGATGGTGACCACCCGTTCCCCCAGGTACGGGTGGCGCGCCGTCAACCGGATGGTACCGGCACCGCCCTCCACCTCGTGCGTCTTCACCCATATCGCACCAACACCGCCTGCCAACGCGAACGGGTTCTCCCCCACTATCTCCCCCGGCCCTTCCAGCAATAGCGCCACCGCCCCTGTCGCAAACGGCCGCGGGTTGCCGTGCTCGTCGGTCACCCGGAACACCACCCGCGTCGCGTCGCTGCCGTCCCCCACCAGCTGCGCGTCGTCGGCCTCCGCGTGAAACTGGCGGTCCACCCCCGCGCCGGACAGCGTCCTGGACACCACCAGCTCCCCGTTCAGGTAGCCGTCGATACGCAGGTCGTGCCACTTGGCCCCCCACACCCCCTGCAGGCGGTCGGTGAAGAACGGCGGATGCGCTAGGTTCCCGAACCGCTCGTGGTCCGGCTCGAGCTCCGCCTTCAGCTCGCCGCCGACATACAGCTTCAGCCGATCACAGTTGGCGCAGATCAGCAGTGGCCGCGGCCCGCCTCCCTCTGACTGGTCGCCAATCGCCCACTGGAAGGCCGGCTCCAGCACCACCTCTTCCTGCGGGTCGCACTGGCTCTTGTAGAACCCCGCGGCCGCCTTGGGAATGCGGAAGATGTCCGAGACGCCGTGGTAGCAAATCCGGTCTCCGGAGCCGAAGTCCGCGTGCGTGTTGTAGTCGAACGCGCACCACCCGATCCCACCCGCGTACTGATCATCGCTGCCCAGCATGTTGTGCACGTGTGCGTGCCGCCGCACGTGCTCTATCACCCGCTCCACGTTGTCGATGTGCTTCGTCGGGAACATGTGCCCCGCGAATTCAGTGTTCAGGTACAGCGGGTGATTCGGCTCGCGCAGCTCGTGCGGCTGGAAGTCGTTCATTGTGAACACATCCTCCAACCGCTCCGACTGGTAGTTGAAGCGCACACCACCCGTCTGGCGCGAATCGTCCAGCTCATGCCCGATGGCGTTGGTCCGCACGTAGAAGTCGTGGTCGTCTTTGGATTCATTGATCCGTACGCCCCACAGCATGATGCTCGGGTGGTTCCAGTCCCGCCGGATCATCTCCGCCACGTTCCGGCACGCGATCTCCTTCCACGCCGCGTCCCCAATATGCTGCCAGCCGGGGATCTCCTCGAACACCAGCAGCCCCAGCTCGTCGCACGCGTCCAGAAAGTGCGGCGACTGCGGGTAATGCGACGTGCGCGCCACATTGCATTTCAGCTCATTCTTGAGGATCTCCGCGTCCCGCCGCTGCACCCGCGCCGGCATCGCCTGCCCCACGTACGGGTACGTCTGGTGCCGGTTGAGTCCCCGCAGCTTCACCCGTTGCCCATTCAAGAAGAACCCCAGCTCCGTGAACTTCGCCTCCCGGAACCCAATGCGGGTCTCGTAGCGGTCCACCTCCTGCCCGCCTTCCAGCAGCGTCACCACCACCCGATACAGCTCGGGTGTGTCCAGGTCCCACAAGCGGATCGCCCCCGGCAATGGCAGCGACAGATTGGCCACTGATGAACCGTCGCCCGTCACGTCCGCTCCGCCCGTCACGTCCGCTCCGCCCGTCACGTCCGCTCCGCCCGTCATCCCCTGCGCCCCACCGGTCATCCCGAGCGCAGCGAGGGACCCGAGCCGCGCCACCATCTTCTCCCCGTCCATCACCTCCACCGCCACCTCGTGCCGCGCCGTCAGCTCCCCCTCCAGGAACACGCGCACGTCCAGTCGCCGCCCATCACTCAGCACGTCCACCGGCTTCGCAAAGACGTTCTCGACGAAAGTCTGCGGCACCACGCGCAGCCACACGTCGCGATAGATCCCGCCGAACGTCAGGTAGTCGATGCGCCCTCCGAACGGCGGGATGTCGCCCCGCTCGGTCGAATCGACTTCCACCGCGACGACGTTCTCACCGTCGCGTTCGAAGTGCTCCGTGACCTCGAACGAGAACGGGGTGTAGCCACCCAAGTATTTCCCCACCTCCTGCCCGTTGACGAACACCGTCGCCGCCGTCATCACCCCGTCGAAGTCGAGGAACAGCCGCTTCCCTTCGGTACCCGCCGGCAGCCGCAGCCGCCGCCGGTACACCGAGACGAACTGGTATTCGCGGTCGTCGAAGCTGTGCCACGGCAGCACCTTATTCGTGTGCGGGATCGTCACCCGCTCGAACGCGCCGTCGTCGAAGTCCCGCTGCGTCGCCCCCGCCACCGTCTCGCCGCCGTACAGCCACCCGCGGTTCAGCGACACCCGCCGCGGGAGCGATCCAGACCTATTCTTCACGCCGGCCAGTCTAGCACCGGCAGCCGGCGCTACGTGAGCGTGCCCAGTCGCGCCGCACGCCGCTCCGCCCAGCCTGTCTCCTCCTCCACCACGTGCAGGAAGTCCGCCGCCTCCTCAGCCGTCAGCCCCATCTCCCCCGCCACCTGCGCCACAGTTGCTCCCCGCCGCGCTAGGTCACGCACGCGCTGAAACGTGCCCAGCAGCTGCGCGCTCTCTTCGGGTGTGTAGCTTTGCGCCGCCGCCTTCGACTGCCAGTCCGATCCCGCCTCATGCCATTCGATCACCGCACGCCGCCGCCACAGCGCCCGGCAGCTTTCCAGGTCCGCCTCCGGCTGCATGTGCGGCGTTACCCGTCCCTCACGCACCTGCGTCACCAGATCGTCCACGCTCGCCAGCGGACGCTCGCAGCGCGTGAAGAAGCTGTGTACCCACAGCGGCCGGTGCCCATCAGAGCTCGCCACCGCTGTCTTGCCGTGCTCGCGCACGTAGTCCCAGGAGAGCCGGTCCAACGCGGTCCGCAGCATGGGCGTCTTCTTCAGCACGTCTCCCGCGTTCCAGACCTCCACCGCGTCGATGCGCTCCGGCAGCGCAGGCAATTGTTGAACGTCCAGCCGGTCGCCGGTCTGCACCACCTTGTCGCGAAATGGGTGTGCCTGGATCGCCAGCCAGTGCTCCGGGATAGCGCGCGGGAAAGGCTGTTTCGCCTGCCAGCCCCAGTCCTCCTCCACCCCGCGGCCAAACACCACCACGTGTCCCAGGTCGCTCGTCGTCAGCTCCATCCCCACCAGCACCAGCAGATCGTCCCCCGTCTGTGCCGCCAGGTCGCGCACCGCCACCGCCCCCGCGGCCGAATCATGATCCGTCACCGCCACTACCTTGCGGCCCCCGGCACGCGCCATCTCCAGCAGGCGCTTCGGCGGCACGTACCCGCAGTTGGAAGCAAACGTGTGCACGTGCAGGTCCACGTCCCGCCATGAATAGTCTTCGGTGGTGCCTGTCATCTGTTCACCCTTTTCTGGCTTCGCGGCCAAAGCCTACCGGACTGGGCTCACGGGCGCATCCGAGATCTCTACCATCGCCTCGCGCTCCACGTCGCGCCGCTTCGCCTTGCGCGCCTTCTTGCCGCGCAGCTTGCGGTGCCGCCGGTCCGCCCGCAGTGCCGGCATCGCCTCTAGCTCTTCCGGCCGCTGCGTCTCCTCCGTCTCCTCCACCTGCTCTCCGTCCAGCGGCGCTTCAACGCCGCGCTCACCCGGTGCGTAGCCCGTCCCACTCACGCTCACGCCGGGCCGCAGCCCCTGCTCCGCCCCTGCCGCCTGTGGCCGCGCCACCCGCCGGCGCCACCGCGGCAGCCGCAGTCGCTCCGGCGCCTCTTCCAGCCCCTTCAACAGCCGCAGCACTGTGAATCCCAGCACCGCCACCCCTAGCGCCAAGACGTACAGCCCGTAGCCAGACAGCATCCCGATAGACGCTGCCACCCAGATACTGGCGGCCGTGGTCAGCCCATAGATGATCCGGTCGCTCCCACTGCGCCAGATCGTCCCCGCGCCCAGGAACCCGATGCCCGCCACCACCTGCGCCGCCACCCGCCCCGCGTCCTGCACCGTCCCGAACCCGGATACGCCGTAGGTTCCCGCCACGGTGTACGCCGCTGCGCCCAGCGACACCAGGATATGCGTCCGCAGCCCCGCCGGGTGCTGCCCCAGCTGCCGTTCCCACCCCAAGACTCCGCCTAGCAGCACCGACACCACTAGGCGCCCCACCAGCTCCAGTTGCAGCAGCGGCTCCAGCCTATCCATCGGTGGTCACGCCAAAGCGTAGCGTTTGGATAGAGTTGTATCCATGTCGTGGCTCGTCGCGTCGCCGGCCGAGCTGCTCGCCGCCGCCGCCGTGGGGCTCGCAGCCGTGATCGTCGCGCTCGGCGCCGCGGTCTTCTGGAGCGAGCAGCGCAGCGGCCGGAGCGCCACCAGCAGCGCCGGCCACCCCACCCCAACGACGCCACGCCCGGCGCGCCACGCTCACCTCAACGCCGGCGAGCTCGCCCGCCTGGCCGCCTATCGCAACCGTGCGCGCCTCATGGCCGGCGAATCGCTGCAGCCCGCCGGCACGTGGCGCAAGGTCCGCTACGCCTGGAAAGAAGGATACGCCGGGTGGGTTATCGCCTGCCTGGCCGGGTCATTCAGCATGGCCACCCACTTCGGCGCGTACTGGCTGATCGCCGGCGGTGGCTGGCCCGGCGCTATCGCGATTACCCTGCTCTCCACCGGCGTGATGGTGTGGGCCTGCGCCTGGGTCGGCTTGGGGCTGATCACCGGCCGCTAGCCGGCGCTGCTTGTCACGCTCATCCCGCTCGCGCTTGATCTCGGCCGCCACCACCGACAGCGCCGCCGTCACCGGCACTGAGAGGATCGCGCCCGTCACGCCGTACAGCTCCCCGCCGATCAGCAGCGCCAGCATCACCGCCAGCGGGTGCAGCGCCACCGCCCGCTCCATCACCTTGGGCACCACCACCGCGTTCTCCACCTGCTGCACGACGATGTAGAACCCCAGCGTCAGCAGCCCCTGCAGTGGCGACTGGAAGAACGCCACGATCACCGCCGGCACCGCGCTGAAGATCGGCCCCACCATCGGCACCGCCTCCCCCAGCGCCGCCACCAGCGCCAGCAGCACCGCGTACGGCACGCCGATCGCCAGCAGACCCGCCAGCGTAATGGCGCCGATGATCGCGCTGAGCATCAGCTGTCCCCGCACCCACCCGCCCAGCTTGTCCCCCATCCGTCCCGCCACGTCGTACGCCTGGGCACGACGCTGCAGCGGCAGCCAGCCCACGAAGTAGCGCACTACCCGGTCGGCGTCAGAGGTGAGGTAGAGCGCCAGGAACAGAATGAAGATGAAGTTCAGCGCTCCGCCCAGGAAGCCAAGCACCAGCCGGACCACCACCAACGCCTGCGAGAGGAACCCCGTCAGCTGCGACGCCCCGCCGCGCAGCTGCTCCGGCAACCCATCCACCACTCCGGCCGGCAAGAACGGATAGCGCTCCGGCAGCGACACCACCCAGTCCTGAAACGGCGTCGCAAAGTTCGGCACGTTCCTGACCAGGTCCTCGATCTGCAGGATTGCCGGCGGCACGATCAGAGCTGCCGACACTGCCAGCATCGCTAGCAGCAGCGCGTACAGCACCACCACCACCACCGCCCGCGGCGCGCGGCGCCGGCGGCGCGTCGCCCCGGGCTTGGGATCGAGCGCTGGCGCAATCCGGTCCACTATCGGCGTCATCCCTGCCGACACGATCACCGCCAGCAGCACCTGCACCGCCACCGCTCGCAGCTCGTACAGCAGGTACAGCGCTAGCAGCACCCAGATGGTGAACAACACCGTGCGGGTCGAGACCCGCCAAAGCACCGCCTCCCGCGTCGGGATGTGCGGCCCCTCGCCGCGCCGCTGCTCCACTGGCGTCACCCTGCCATCATACAGATGGCATCCATACAGTGCGCGCCCAGGTTCCACTGCGCTCACTGTGTCCCCGCCTCCCCACTCTTTCCCATCTCTTTGGCCGGCCCCCTGTTCGCCTGGTAATGTTTTGGAGGCTGCTAGACACCGTATGAACGCCAGCAACCCTACCCCCCCCAAGCCGACCGGTCCCCGGCGGCGTCTGCCCACCACAAGCCTGGGCCGTCGCCGGCTCGCCATGATCGGGGTTGCGGGCGAGAGCGTGGGCGTGCTCGCCGGCGCGGCCGGCTGGCGCATTTCCGGCGAGCCTGCCTGGATCATCATGGCCGTTGTGTCGTTCGCGCTCGCCATCGTGATGCTCCGCCACGTCTAGTCCAGACGGCGGCGTGCTCGTCCGCGAATTCACCGTCGCCGTCTTCGTCGTTCACGAAGAGCGCGTCCTCCTCCACCGGCACCGCCGCCTCGGCATGTGGCTGCCCCCGGGCGGCCACATCGACCCCGGCGAGCTTCCCGACGAAGCCGCCATCCGCGAGACACTCGAAGAGACCGGCGTCGCAATCGAGCTCGTCGAAGCGCCGCTCGCCCTGGACATCACCCTCGCCATAGACGAGCCGTCCCCGCTGCGCCTCATCCAGCCACTCGGCATCCAGCTCGAGGACATCGGTCCCGGCCACCAGCATATCGACCTGGTCTACGTCGCGCGCCCGGTGCCGGGCCAGCCCATCCAGCTGCTCGCGGAGACCGGAGGCGCCGACCTTGCGTGGTACGCCCCCGACGAATGGGAAGCTATGGGCGTCAACGCGGAAGTCCGCGGCTGGGCTAGCGCTGCCCTTGCCGTAATTCGGCCACATTCTCAGTAGGCGCTCCTGGTGTAAGATAGGCCAGGTACGCGGCCGGCTAGCGGCCGCGTCTTTACGCCCTGCGCGACACCGCCATGCGGCCGCCCAGGGCACTACGTACGCAGGAGCGACCGAATGCCATTTAGCTACAAGAACAGCAAGGGCCAGAGCTACTTCCTCCACGGAAAGCAGGTGACGCTGCAGGGCGGCCGCCAGCAGAAGATCCACTACTTCGCCCGCGAGGCAAAGGAAGGCGCATCCCTCGACGCCGTCCCCGAAGGATACGAGGTGGTTGAGAACTCCCGAACCGGCCTGCCCTTCCTCAAGCGCCAGGCCGCCGCGGCAACGAAGTAGCAAACCCCGCCGCCCGACTGTACCGCGTTGAGAGGGACGGGCCAGTGGCCCGTCCTTCGCTTTTCCACCGGCCGCTACACTCGATTCATGAGCTCGCGTCTGGTCTATTCCACCGATGGCGGCAAGGTCGCCCCGCCTCCACTGAAGGGCAACAGCGGCGCGAAGCGTAAGCCCGACGCCCCCACCGTCCCCGCTGCTCCCGACGACGGCTGGGTCCGTCTCTGGCGCACCAAGAGCGGGCGAGGCGGCAAGACCGCCACCGTCGTCACCGGCCTGCCCGGCACCCCCGACGACATCGAGCGGCTCGGCGTCGAGCTGCGCCGCTACATCGGCGCAGGCGGCGCCGTGCGCGACGGCGCCGTCGAAATCCAGGGCGACCACCGCGAGCGCCTCCAGCGCCGCCTCGTCGAGCTCGGCTACCGCGTCAAGCTGGCAGGCGGCTAGCCGCGCCTGCCCGCATACCGCCGGTGCTGCACTCGTCCAGGCACGATCAGTGACAACCCACGGGCAACTCCATCCTCAAGGCCATCCATGCCCCGCCGCCCCGACCCTTCACCACTCGACGACGCCGCCTGGCGCGTCCTCTCCGACCTGATGACTCCCGACGGCGCCTTCGCCACGCTCCCTCCGGACGGCCTCCAACAGCTGATCGCGCTGCGCCTCGAGCGCGAAGCCGACCGCCTGGCGCTGCCCCTGCCCGACCTGGCCGCCGCCTTCGAGCGCGCGCTGTCCGACCTCACCGGCGCGGACCGCCCGCCGCGCGAGCCGGCTCCTCCCGCTGCACCCCCGTCGCCACCGGCGTCTCCTTCGTGACGCCCGTCGACGCCGTCGCCGCATACCTGGACGGCGTCGCCGCGGAGGCCACCGACCGCCCGCGCGCGCGCGCCGCCGGCTACCTCGCCGAAGCTCTTCGCCGCTCCCCAGACGCCGAGCCACCCACAATGCTCTTCCTCGAGCAGCGCGTCGCAGCCCACCTCGAGGGCGACCCCGACACCGCCGCCGAGATCGTGTACGAAGTTGGCTCCATCATGGTCGAGCTGCGCGACCGCTTCCCGCACCTCCCGCACACCCTGCTTACCGCCGGCTAGCGGGGCGCTACCATCGTCCACCGCCAATGCCCCCACTCCGTGCCATCGTGATCGGCGCCGGCTTCGCCGGCGAGGGACATACCGTCGCCCTGCGCCACGCCGGCGTTGACGTAATCGCCATCTGCGCGCGCCAGCCCGATGTCGTGCGCGCCGTCGCGGATCGCCTCCACATCCCTGAAGCCTCCGTGAACTGGGAGCGCACACTGTGCGACCGCCGCCCAGACATCGTCGCTCTAGGTACCCCCGACACGCTGCGCCGCCCCGTGATCGAGACCGCCGCCAAGCTTGGCTGCCACGTCTACGCCGATAAGCCGCTCGGCGTCACCGCCGCCGATGCCGGCGACTACTGCGCCGTGATGGAGCGCACCGGCCTCAAGACCGCCTACGCCTCCACCCACCGCTACGACCCCAGCGTCGCCTGGCTCGCCGAGCTCATCCAGCAGGGCACCATCGGCGATCTCCTGGAGATCGAAGGCACCTTCCGGCGCCATACCGCTCCCCTTACCCCGTTCGGCTGGTACGACCGATTGGAGAGCGGCGGCGGCCTGCTCAACAACGCCTTTCCCCACTGGCTCGGCATCCTCACCTCGCTCACCGGCGGGCAGATCGCCCGCGCCATGGGCGAATCGCGCGTGCTCCGCCACACCGCGCCCGTGGTACCGGATATCCACGACTTCCGCGAGCGGGGCAAGCGCGCTCCCACCGCCGACGACGCCCAACACCTGGAATGGCGAGCATGCGACGCCGACAACGCCTTCTCCGCGCTCCTGCGTTACCGCAACTCCCAACGTGAGGTCCAGGTCACCGTCTCCGTCACAGGCTCGCGTGCCACCTGGCCCGGCAACGGCTGGCGCCTCCACGGCAGTGAAGGCACCCTCATCGCCGAAGGCCAGTACTCATACACCGTCTCACGCGTCCGTCCCGGAGAAGCCGAACGCGAAGTGCTGCCCACCCCCCAACGCCTGATCGACCAGCTTCCCATGCCGGGTGACGAGTTCCAGAACAAGTGGGCCGCGCTCGCCATCGACGTCGTCGCAGACGTGGAGGGCCGTCCCCACCGGCCGTACCTCACCTTCCGCGATGGGTGGCGCTTCCAGACCGCTATAGAAGCCATACGCTCCGGTCACGACTGGACCAACCTGCCCGACTGACAACCGTCTATCCCGCCGTTGCGGGCGGCCGTTTCTCAGCACGTAGACCGCGGCGCCTGCCCCTGCAGGACCGCCGACAGCCATATGAGCGTGTCCTCGTAGCTCACTTGCCGTGTCTGTGTGTGCTCGATCCCGGTGTAGGACACGTACGCCCCACGCGCCCCGGTGGCGCACAGCTCGCGCATGTACGCACGCATCGTCGCCGGATACACCACCGTGTCCTCTGTCCCCTGCAGCACCAGGACCGGCACACCCGTATTCCCCAGCCCTGCTTTGTTGCGGTCCAGCAGCTGCTTCAGCGCTGGGAACTGCTGCCCCAGCGTATTGTTGTTCAGCGCGCCCAGGAACTCCGGCGTGAACACCTGCGCTGGATCCGGACCATAGTAGGTCGGCACCTCGTCAATGCACTTGCCCGTCACGTCTCTCTCCAGCGTACTCAGCCAGCGCTGCTGGAGAATCCGGTCGAACGGCACCTTATCCTTCCCATAGAAGTCCGCGTACGACCAGAGCAGGTAGGGCGCCAGTGATGGCATCTCCTTGAACAGCGTCGTCGGGTCCGAGCGCGGTCCGTACCCGATCGCCCCTCTGACCTTTAGTTCCGGCGCGTACCGCGGCGCGAAGTCCCGCGCCGCCAGCGCTACGTACCCCCCGTGCGAGTACCCCGCGAAGAACACCGGATTGTCCTTCGCAGGCGGACCGCCCTGCCCGTTCTGCGCCGCCTGCCCCTGCTGTGCGATGGGTGCTGCCGGCCGGGCCGGCGCGCTGTCGTCGAAGAACCGCAGCGCCGCGCGCGCCGCGTCCAGCATCACCCGCGCCTGCTGCTCCCCCACGTAGTAGTGGTGCAGCCGCGGCCCGTCGTTGAACCCCTCAAAGTCGGGCATCACCGCCACGTAGCCCTGCGTCGCGTACGTCAGCAGGTGCGAGTGGAAGTCCCCCCAGTCCCGGTCGCTCGCCTGTTCCTTCGATGGTGCGCAGTCGTCCACCAGCCCGGTCGTTCCAGGCCCGAAGACGTACAGCGGAAAAGTCGCCGCCTCCGCACTGCGCGGCGTAAAGACCTGCGCCACCAGCCGCAGAGGCTGCTCCGACAATACGTCCGTGCTGTCGAACTCGATCCGGTACCAGTCCACCGCGTACTTCGACGGCACGTCGTGGTCGATGATCAAGAACCGGTCTTCCATCGCATCGATCTGCGGGATCGTCGCGTTCCCTTTCAGCTCCTTCCGCTGCACGCTGCCGCGCGTTTCCGGCGCCTGGGTCGGCCGTGCGGCCGGGGGCCCCGCCGGCGCAGCCGCCGCCGGCGTTGTGCCGGCGGGCCGCTCCGGGCTGGCCGGCGTCGCATTGGTCTGCCCGGCCGGCAGCTGCACCGCTCCGGCGCCTTCCTGAGATTGCCCTGGTCCCGAGGCGCATGCGGTCGAAGCA
>CADCTC010000238.1 GCA_902805635.1 uncultured Chloroflexota bacterium | reverse complement strand
GTAACGTGGGCGCAGTGCCGGTCCAGTGGTGTTCGAACAACGAACATTGACTAGGCCACGGACGTGCATCGGACCTAGCCCTCCGCTGCAGGACCGTGCTAGATTACGCCGCGGTCGCCGGATGGAAGCTCTAGCCAGGGAGCGTCGACTAGGTGAACCCAAACGTGGGGTGGCACGCTAGCGCTGCCCCGAGAGGAATCAAAGCGATGGCCAAGCCCCTAGCACCGCGGATCCGGTCGCCTCTCGTGCGTGTCTTCGTGCAGGCAGCCGAAGCCATGGACCGGCGGTTTGGGTGGGATAAGCTGCCGCTAGTGCTCGGCCTTGCGGTGCTGGTCGGCATCCGGTACAAGCTCCGTGACAGGAACCTGTACGACACGTCCGGCGAGCCCACCGCGGCGCCCGCGGCGCGGGACACGGGCCTGACGCCCGCCCAGCAACTGCTGCGGACACCAACGGACGGGCCCGGAGTGGCTGCCATTGCGCCTGCTGCAAGTGCCCCGAGCACTGCTGTCGCCGGACCGCTGGCCGGCGGCGCAGCCGCGGGCGTTCAGCGTCTTACGGCACGGACGGTTGACGGTACGTACAACGACCTCTCGCACCCCGCGATGGGTAGCGCCGGCACTCGCTTCGGGCGCAATGTGCCGCTCCAATACACCCACCAAGAATTGGCTGACACGATGCTGCGGCCGAACCCGCGGGTCGTCAGCCAGGAGCTGCTCAGGCGCGAGCGCTTTCTGCCGGCGACGACCGTCAACGTGCTGGCGGCCGCCTGGCTCCAGTTCATGATCCGTGATTGGTTCAGCCACGGGAAGAGCCCCAAAGAGAATCCGTGGGAAGTCCCCGTGCAGCAAGAGGATCCCTGGCCCGGCGAACGGCCGATGCACATCTTGCGGACGCGCCCGGACCCGACCCGCCCGCCGGGAGCCAGCGGACCGCCGACATACGTCAACACCGAGACACACTGGTGGGACGGCTCGCAGCTGTATGGCAGCAGTGCAGAGGCCCAGCGCCAGGTGCGGTCCGGCAAGGACGGCAAGCTGCGCCTGACTCCCGACGGCATGATCCCCGACCAGTTCCTAGAGGCGCTGGCGGAGGAGCCGGGCTGGTGGGTCGGACTGGCCATACTCAACACGCTATTTGCCCGCGAGCACAACGCCATTTGCGACCGGCTGCGGTCCGAGTACCCGACCTGGTCCGACGACGAACTGTTCGAGCACGCCCGCCTGGTCAACGCCGCGCTGCTGGCCAAAATCCACACCGTGGAGTGGACGCCCGCGCTCATCAGCCACCCCACCACGCGACTCGCCATGAGGGCCAACTGGTGGGGGTTGCTTGGCGAGCGGTTGGGGAACGTCTTCGGGCGGCTCGGTCATTCAGAAGTGGTGAGCGGTATCCCCGGCTCACCGGTTGACCACCACACCGCCCCGTACGCCATCACGGAGGAGTTCGTCGCCGTCTATCGCATGCACCCCCTCACGCCAGATGACTACGAGTTTCGCTCAGCAGCCGACGGCCGGCGACTGGAAGAGCGCACATTCCGGTCTATCTCTAGTCGGCACGTGCGCGAGGTGCTGGGCGGGTTCTCCCTGCCTGATCTGTTCTACTCTTTCGGAATTGCCCACCCCGGCGCGGTGGTGCTGCACAACTTCCCGCGCTTCCTGCAGGAATACGAGCGACCCGACGGCCAGCTGCAGGATTTGGCCGCGACGGACATCCTACGCTCACGCGAGCTGGGAGTCCCGCGCTACAACCGCTTCCGCGAGCTGTTCCACCTCAAACCGGCGGCCTCGTTCGAGGAGCTGACCGGAGACCCAACGCTCGCAGAGCAGCTGCGCCGGGTGTATGAGGACAACATCGATCTCGTAGACCTGACTGTCGGTGTCTTCGCCGAGCAGCGACCCGCGGGGTTCGGCTTCAGCGACACCGCCTTCCGTGTCTTCGTCCTGATGGCCTCCCGCCGGCTGAAGAGCGACCGCTTCTTCACCACCGACTACACGCCACAGGTCTACACCCAGGCGGGGCTGGACTGGATCGCCGACAACGACATGTCCAGCGTGCTGCTGCGGCACTTCCCCGCGCTGGCGCCCGCGCTGCGTGGTGTAGACAACGCATTTGCCCCATGGTCAAAACTCCCACTCTAGTGGGAGGCTGGCATACGGCAGCGAGTCGCAGAGCCTCGCACCAGGTCTGAAGGAGTACCGCCGTGGCACCGCTGTTCTACCGACTAACGCTCGAGGAGTTCGCCACCGTCCTGGACCGAGTGCCGTTCACGCGCCGCGTGAACGGCGTGCACCTCCACCACACGTGGCGGCCCAACCAGGACGAATATAGGGGCCAGGACACGCTTGCCAGCATTTGGCGCCACCACACGGAGGTGAACGGCTGGAGCGCCATCGGGCAGCACGCCACCATCGCCCCCGACGGCGTCATTTGGTCGGGGCGCAGCTGGAACTGTCCACCGGTGAGCGCTTCCGGCAACAACGGCAACCGCGCGTTCGGTCCGTTTTCGCTGGCGCTGGTAGGCGACTTCGGCCACGGGCGGGACCGCCTCGAAGGCGAGCAGCGCCGCGTTGCCGTGCAACTGGTCGCTCTCTTGCAGCGGAAATTCGGGCTGGACGCAGGATCGATGCAGTTCCACAGCCACCTGTCGCGCACCTCCTGCCCCGGTGCCTCTATCGATCACAGGTTGCTGCTAGATGAGGTACGCGCAGCGCGTGCGGCGTTGGGCGATACGCCGTCTGGGGCCGCTCCCGAACGCGGAGCCGAGAGCGCACCGTTCGGCGACAACGCACTGGAGCTGAGTGCCGTGATCGAGGCCGTCAGCGCCGCGCCGCCAGCCAAAGACGATCCACCCGATGCCGAGCCCCATGAAGATGCCCTATCCGACGTGGAGCTGCGAGCGCTGTTCCGCGGCGGCAGCGACGCTGCGCTAAGTGGAGAAGGTGCCGGGGAAATGGTCGCGGGTGAACAAGCCGGGCCATCAGGTGGGCGTACCCTCTGGATCGCCACTCCCCCCCCACTGCCCGCCGAGATCTTGAACTCGCTGCGGCCGCACGTGGTCAACTTGAACGCGGGGCAGCTCTCCGGAGACGGTCAGCTCTCCACGACACCGGGTGACGTGGACGCCATCTTCGACGAGTACCTGGTCCGCGCGCTGGAAGGGGCGCAGGCGCGCAAGGAGCCGTTGCGGGTGCTGTTCTATGCCCACGGCGGCCTGACCAGCGAGTCACAGGGTCTCCGGGTAGCTGAGAAACACGTTGGCTGGTGGAGGCGCAACAACGTCTACCCGATCTACTTTGTCTGGGAGACCGGCCTCTTCGAAACCATCGGGCAGATGCTGCAGCGCGCGCAGGCGGCGCTGCGTGGCGCCACCCGTGACATCTTCGACTTCACGAGTGACCCGCTGATCGAAGCGGCGGTGCGCGCGCTCTACGCACCACAGGTCTGGTCGGGCATGAAGCGCAGCGCCGAGCTCGCGGTGGCACGGGACGGCGGCGCATACTACGTCGCACAGAAGCTCAAGGCGTTCTGCGACCGACACAAGGACGCGCAGGTGGAGTTGCACGCCGCCGGCCATAGCGCGGGCGCCATCTTCCAGTCCCACTTCCTGTCGGCCGCGCACGCGCTCAAGACGCCATCATTCCGCACGCTCCATTTGCTGGCCCCGGCCATCAACGCGGAGACGTTCCGCGAGCGCCTCGCCGACCGGCTGGGGCAGGGGAACGGTGTCGATCACCTGACGGTGTTCACGATGAACGACGCCGCCGAGCGAGACGACAACTGCAACGGGATCTACCGTAAGTCGCTGCTCTACCTGATCTACTACGCTCTGGAGCGCAGCCCCAAGACTCCCATTCTGGGACTGGAGACGTGCCTGCGCAACGACCGCGCAATTAGGGACCTGTTGGGCCTGGGTGGTGTCCGGTCAGATAAGGGCGAGGTGATCCTGTCGCCCACCATTTCTACGACCGGACGGAGCGCGAGCCAGGCCGTCCGTCATGGCACGTTCGACGACGACGCGCCGACGCTCAACAGCATGGCGCGCCGCGTGCTGGGCGCGGATGACAACGACCCCATCGTGGAGTTCCCCACCGGCGGCGCGCAGCGTGGCGTGGACTCCTGGAGCGGTCAGGTGGATTGGCCTGCCGAGCTGGCGTACCTGGTCACTGGGAAGGCCACTGGGGGTGGGAGCGGGCCGCCGGCCGCCGCGCATGGCTCCGCACCAGCACCAGCCGCAGCGCTCGGCGGTTCCCCCAGCGGAGCGGCACAGCCTGTTGCAGTGCCGGCGGCCATCCGGCCGGGAGGGAGCATCGGACGCCGGCGCGCGCTCTGCGTCGGGATCAATGAGTATCCGACAGCGCCGCTGTACGGCTGTGTCGCGGATGCGCAAGAGTGGCGCAGCGCCCTGGGCAACATCGGCTTTGACGACGTGAAGCTGCTTACCAACCGCGACGCGACGCGCCAGGCAATTCTCGACTCGCTGCGCGGCCTGGTCATGTCGAGCGCTGCCGGCGACGTCATCGTGTTTCAGTTCGCGGGGCACGGCACCCAACTGCCCGACCTGGGGGGCGACGAGACGACATCCGACACGCCTGGGCTCGACGAGGCGATCTGCGCGTTCGACTTTGCCGACGGCGCCTTCGTCATCGACGACGACATCGGCGAGATTTTCGAGCGCATCCCACGCGGTGTGAACGTCACCTGCTTCATCGATTGCTGCCACTCAGGGACCATCTCGCGCTTCGGCGTGGGCGCGCCGCCTGTGCCGGGCGCCGCACGGGGAGCGGAACAGGGGCCACGCCCGCGATTTATCGTGGCGACTCCGCAGATTGTGGAGGCGCACCGGCGCTTCAGGGAAGCGCGCGGCGCCAGACGGGCAGCGGGGGCACGTGGCCTCACTCTGATGAAGGAAGTCGTCTTCTCGGCTTGTCTTTCGAGTGAGGTGGCGTATGAAAGCGCCGGCCACGGCGACTTCACCTCCCGGGCCGTCCGCCTGCTGCGCAGCGGGGTGGCTCTGAGCAACGAGCAGTTCGAAGATGGCGTCGTCGCGGAATTCGGCGCTGGCGCGCGCCAGCATCCCCGACTGTACTGCCACCCAGACGCGCGTTCGCTGAGGCTACTCGAGCCCCTCACCACTCCCGTTGGAACCTATGCCAGCGCCGGGGTTCAGACGACCAATCGCACGCCTCCGGCGTCGATGCAAAACGGCCAGGCGGGGAACACGGCTCAGCTGCTGCACCTGGTCGCGTCGCTCGTAGAGGGGCGCAGTTGAGCCGGGCAGCTCCATGACAGCGGACGCGCGAAGTCCCGCGTCGTCAACGCCGGACGCCACGGCGGCGGTGGCGCAGAGTCGCACCGGCGAAGCGCTCGATCGGGACGTGGCCGAGCGGCATGGGGAGTGCCCGGGTCTTGACAGGGACTTCACGATCGGTGACGGTGTGGAGCGCCCGGCGCGCACCCAGGCACACGAGCGGCAAACTGGCGATCCCATCTACCGCCCGCTGCGAATCTACACACTGGACCCGGCGGCGTCGCGTCTGGAGGGTGCGATTGCCACGGTCAACGTCCCATACGAGCCGCTGGAGCCGGGGCCGCGTGGGGCGCTGCTAGAAGTGGACTCGTATGATGGGGCGCAGCGCGTGCGCTACCGCGGCGTCGATCTGGAGGACCCGAAGGTCCTCATCCTGAACGGGCGCGCTCCGTCGCCATCCGACCACCTGTTTCACCAGCAGATGGTGTACGCCGTCGCCAGCACCGTGTGCAGCGCCTTCCAGACAGCGCTGGGTCGTCATATCAGCTGGGGGTTTGAGCGCAGTGCCGAAGACGCCGGGGACACCGGGGGCACCGGGGATGCCGCTGGAGGTCCATCGCGTGAGGAGGAGCGCGACCGGCTGCGGCTGCGCCCGCACGCTACCTTTGAGCGCAACGCGTACTACGATAAGTCGCGAGGTGAGGTCTGCTTTGGCTATTTTCGTGCCGGCGAGCAGGTCACCGGGCGCAACCCACCTTTTGGGTTTGTCTTCACGTGCCTATCGCACGACATCATCGCGCACGAGATGACGCACGCGCTGCTGGATGGCTTGCGCCAGCGGTTCACCGTACCCAGTGGTCCCGATGTGCTGGCCTTCCATGAGGCACTTGCAGACCTGGTCGCGGTCTTTCAGCACTTCAGCTATGAGC
>CADCTC010000237.1:5308-32772 GCA_902805635.1 uncultured Chloroflexota bacterium | reverse complement strand
GCACACCCCCAATCCCCAGCGCCAGGTCTAGCGCGATAGCGCCGGTGGGGATGCCCTCCACCTGGAGCTTGCCCGCGCCCTCGCCGAGGCGCATGATCGCGCCCTTGCCGAACTGCTTCTCGATGCCGGAGAGCGCCAGCTCGACGGCGCGCTCGCGCTCCGCCGAGGGACGCGGCTGGCTGGGCGCAGCCGCGCCGTTGCCCGCCGTGCCGGTAATGCCGTCCAGCTCTATCGCCGTAGCCGCACCAGCTCCACCCGCCGCGCCAGCGCCCGCGGGCGCCCGACCAGTCACCGCCATGCCGTCAACTCTTTCCAGAACACTCGTTGCCATGGTCTACCAACCTCTCGTGTGAATGCCGTCTCTCGAACCGATCGGGCAACGTAGATTCTACCGTACATTTGTTCTAAATGGAAGGGCTTTCTCCCGGTTCGCGCCCGATTATAGTAGTGGCCGCTTACCCGATCCGGTCACCCTCCGGCACGGTCTGGAGCAGGGCCTCAGACACGAAGTGGACGTTGTTCCAGGCGTAGCCGCGCGCCGCAAACGCTTCCGCGGTGCTAACCCAGCGGCGCCTGCCGTCCTCCACCACGTAGATACGGTCACCGCCACCCTTGACCAGCATGCCCGGCTCGAACGCGAGTGGAACAGAACGGACCGTCTGGTCGTCAGCTTGGGCGAGCGACTCCCAGCTGTAGCCGCCCGCGGCGAACTCTTCCTCGCTCTTGATCCACACGCGCTTGCCACTGGAGATGGCGTAGAGCGGACCGTTGGTGGCGCGCAGCAGCGTGCCTTCAGCCAGCGCCGGTAACGGGGCGCCTTCTGGGTAACGCAGCGCCTCGACCTCAGTCAGCGCGGCCGGAATGCCGGTTGGCAGGCCGAGCAGCAGCTGTGTCGTGGCGTCGGGAATGTGGCGGCGCTTGCCCAGCACGATTACGTACACCTTCCCGCTGGCGCGGTCTCGTACAAGGTCGCCACCCAGCCGATCCGCAGGCGATTCCGCGAAGCGGCGGGCATTCTCCCGGAAGGCGTAGAGTCGGTTGTCCAGCGAGCCCGCGTAGACGTTGCCGCGCCCATCCATTGCGGCGGCGCCGTGGATGGCGTCGAACGCACGATAGGTGGAGAGCTGCTTGCCGTTGCTGTCAACGGCATAGAAGAGGCTATTGCCTGCACCAAAGTAGATGAGGCCATCCGTGCTGACAACCGCCGAAGAGCGCACAGCGGCGCCGACTTGCATGACCCACTTGAGCGTGCCGTTCGGTGCGATGGCGTGGAACCCGCCCGCTTCTGACCCGACGTATACGGTGCCATCCGGGGCGATGGCAGGCGTGGCATAGACGACGCCACCCGTCCCCACACGCCACTTGATGCCGCCGTTATCGCCGTCGAACGCGACGATGTCGGTTCCCGCGCCCAACACCACCGTCCCATCTCCGCCGATTGCGGCGGAACCCTCAATCCGCGATCCGGTGGCCGCGTTGGCCTGTGGGACGGCGGCGACGGCCCACAGAAGGGAGCCATTCTTGTTGGCGCGGCGCAGCTTGCCGTCGCGAGAAGTCCAGTAGATGTCGCCGTTCGGCGCCAGCGAAGGCGAGCCGATGATGTCGCCCTCCGCGCGGATGCGGAAGCGCTCCTTGCGGTCGGTGTCCAGTCCAACCAAGTCCCCCTGGTCGGTCCCGAAATAGATGAATCCTTCAGGCGAGATGACCGGCGTGGCGCGGATAGAACCGTAACCCGTTATGGTCCACACGCGGCTGCCGTCCTCCGTGGCGTACGCATGCAGGCGGCCGCGCGCGTCGCCGACCAGCAGGAACCGCTCGTCCGGCGTCATCGCGACCGATCCCAGCACGACGGCGCCGATGGCGACCTTCCAGCGCTGCCCTCCCTCGGGCGACAGGCCAAACAGGTTCCCGTCCGCGGCCACGAAGTAGACCGATCCGTCGGTGGCGATCACCGGCCCGCCATTCACGTCAGCGCCAGAGGAGACGTACCAATCGAGCGTGAGCTCACGTGGGCCGGCACTGGTCCCCACACCGGCGTGGCGTGCGTCGCCATGGAACTGGGGCCACGGCGCCACCGCAAAGGCGGTGGCTGCGGGCGCAAACCCGCCTAGCAGGGCAGGTATGAGCGCCGCGGAGGCGAGCGACAGGCGCAGCGACCGCGCCCGCAGGAAAGTTGACATGCTGTGTGCTCCGATCTTCGATTCGCTGGAAGCGGATCTCACTGAAATCCTACCGCCCGGTCGTCGCCTCTGTACCTGGCACGCTCCGCCAAAGCGGCGCTCCAGGCAAGGATCTAACCCACTGTTAACCCGCCACCAATACCCCTCATCCGCCACCCACCTTACAACGGCCGGCGACACTCCAACGGGAGCGGAGTGGCGAGCGGTGTCGGACTGTGCGATGATTCCTTACTAGACTAGCGGAGCAACGCTCAGATGCAGCGGACGCGCCGGACCATTCTGGATTATCTGAAGAAGCACCCCGGCGCCACGCTGGAGGAGCTGGCTGGCGCGGCCGGCACGGCGCCGGTCACCGCGCGTGCGCACGTCAACCTGCTGGTCGAGCATGGCCTGCTGGTCTTTGAGGACGTGCGTGGCGGACGCGGCCGCCCGTTCCGGCGCTATTCACTAACCGAGGCGGCCGAGGCGCACTTCCCCAAGCAGTACGATCAGCTGGCAGTCAGCCTGCTCAGCGGATTGGGAGAGCTGGAGGGACAGGCGGGCGTCACCGCGCTGATCGACCACGTGGCGGAGCGTATGGCCGCTGGTTATCGGTCACGAGTAGAGGGTCTCCCCATCCAGGAGCGCGTGGCCGTGGTTTCGGAGATCATCGACGAACAGGGCGGCGCCACCGAGTGGGAAGTCACGCCGGACGGCTACGTCGTGCGCGAGCGCAACTGCCCGTACATTTCCGTCTCACGCCACGACGCCCACGTGTGCGAGCTAGACCGCAAGGTGATCGAGAAGCTTGCCGGAGCCCAGGTGGACGTAGCGCAGCGCCTCCGCGACGGTGCCGAGAGCTGCGTCTTCGTGATCGGCCGCGAAGAGAAGTAGAAACTCTCGAAACACCCGGCCGCCGCACGGCGTTCATTGGACGTGATCGAAGACCGTGCGCTCGCATACGACCCCTGGGGCCTTGTCCCACTCGCCGACCCATCAGATGCCGCGGCGCTGGCGGCGCGTCCGGCCACCGAACCGGCACCGGAGCCGGCCGCTGGAGAGCTCACCGACGATGCCGTGGCGATCTACCTGCGGGAGATTGGCCGGCGCACGCTGCTGACGGCGCGCGAGGAGCGCGAGCTGGGGCGCGGCGTGGAGGAAGGCCGTGTGCTGGACGAGCAGATCGGCATCGCGCTGCGGGAGAGTGGCGAGCCGAGCCTGCTCGAAGTGCGCGCCGAGCACATCGCGGCCATGGCGGGCGCCATCTACGCGCGGCTGGAGGCGGTCTGGCCCATCGCTGGGCTGGTGGCGGAGGCGACGGCACACGATCCGCGCGTCGCGGTAACCTCCCTGCTGCGCGCCTACCCTGTCCGCTTGCTGATGGACGACGAGCCGCCCGCTCCGCTGCTGGAGCTGATCCAGGTGCGCCTGGGCTGGACCGAAGCGCAGGCGTACGAGGCAGTAGTCGCGTTCTCCCAGGCGGGGCGCCTGCTGGCGCCGGTCTACCTGGACCGGCTGCTGGGCGGACGTACGCCCGCGCACGGCGCGCCGTCTACGGCGGAGGCGCTCGCCATGGCCCTGCAGGTGAGCGACGCGCTCGAGGCGCATTTCGCCGCGGCCCGGCGCAACGCGATGCAGGCGCGGGAGCGGCTGACCGAGGCAAACCTCAGGCTGGTGGTCAGCCTGGCCAAGAAGTGGATCACGCAGCTGCCACTGGCCGACCTGGTACAGGAGGGCAACCTGGGCCTGATGCGCGCGGTGGAGAAGTTCGACCACCGGCGCGGGTTCAAGTTCAGCACCTACGCCACCTGGTGGATCCGCCAGTCGCTGACGCGTGCCGTGGCCGACCAGTCGCGCACTATCCGGCTCCCGGTTCACGTCATCGAGACGCTGAGCCGGGTGCAGCGCACCGCCACCGCCGCCGTTCAGGCCATGGGGCGCAGCCCATCGCCGGCCGAGGTAGCCTACCTGGCCGGTTTTGCCGATACGCAGCTGGACGCGGCACTGCGTGCGCGTGCCGGCGCGCCGACGGCGAAATCGCCGCGCGAGGCGGACCTGCCCGTGCCACTCCCCGCACCCCTGGCGCCCGACCCTGCCCCAAAGGCAAAGACCGGCCGCGCCGCGCGGGCAGCCGAGGCGGCCAGCGTGATGAGCCCGGAAGAAGCGGCGCGCTGGCACGTGGTGCAGGCGGGGGCGCTCTCAGACCCGGACTCATTGGAGCCTCATCTGCGCGCCAGGACGCGCGTCATGGTGGCGCGCATGCGGCAGCTGATGTGGGCCTCGCAGGACGTGCTCTCGCTGGAAACCCCGGTCGGCGAGCACGACGACAGCGCACTGAGCGACTTCGTGGAAGACGAGGACCGCCCCGCCGCGGCTGACCAGGCCATCCTGGGCGTGCTGCGCGACGAGGTGACCCACGCGCTGGCGGACCTCAACCCCAAAGAGCGCCGCACGATCGAGCTGCACTACGGTATTGGCGCGGAGAAGCCCGCGACGCTCGAAGAGGCTGGCCGCGCCTTCGGCCTGACCCGCGAGCGCGCCCGGCAGATCGAGGCTCAGGCGCTGGAGAAGCTGCGCCGCCACCCCCGCACGGCGCGGCTCAAGGCCTACTGGGAGTAGCGGCGCGGATCGACTCGTCCAGCAAGTCCACGATGTGGACGGCGCGGGGCTCGCGGCCGTGCTGCTTGAGGCCGAGGTTGAGCTGCAGCAGGCACCCGGGGTTGGCGGCGACGACGCAGTCGGTGCCGGTGGCCAGCACGTTCTCCATCTTGGCCTCCAGCACGTCCATGCTCATCTCTGGCTGCACGATGTTGTAGATGCCGGCGCTGCCGCAGCAGCGCTGTGAATCGCGCATCTCCACCAGCTCCAGGCCCGGAATGGCGTGCAACAGTTCGCGCGGCTGGGAGCGCACCTTCTGGCCGTGCGCCAGGTGACAGGCATCCTGGTAGGTGACGGTGCGGCGCACCTCCCCCATTGGCGCGCTCAGCCCGGTGCGGGCGAGGAACTCCGACACGTCTTCCACCTTGGACGCGAAGCGGCGGGCGCGCTCGGCGTAGCGCGGGTCGTCTTGCAGCAGATGGTCGTAAGCCTTGAGCTGCGCGCCGCAGCCGGCGGCGTTGATGACGATGCTCTCTAGGCGGTCCATCCCAAACGCCTCGAAAGCGTCGATGTTGGCGCGCGCCAGGTCGGCCGTGGCATCCGCGTCGCCTGAGTGCGCGGCCAGCGCGCCGCAGCAGCGCTGCGCGGCGGGCAGGATGACGTCGCAGCCATTGGCGGTGAGCACCCGCACCGTAGCGTCGTTGGTCTCCGCGAAGGCCAGCGGCATGATGCAGCCGGCGATCATGCCGACGGAGTGGCGACGCTCGCCGCGCGCCGGGACCATCTGCGTCCGAGGGATCTCGAAGAAGCGGTTAGAGAGGCGCGGCGCCATCTTCTCCATCACCGAGAGACGTGCGGGCAGGATGCGGGCACGCGCCAGCAGGTCGGTGATGAACGGCAGCGGGCTGCGCTGGTACACGCGCAGCATGGTCCCCACCAACCTCAGGCGCGACGGGTAGGGGAACAGCTGGCGGAACGCCAACCAGGAGAGGAAACGCCGCTTGGGCGTGGCGTGGCGTTCCAACAGCTCGTGGCGCGCCGCCTCCATCACCTGGCCGAACTGGACGTTGGACGGGCAAGCCGTCTCGCAGGCGCGGCAGACGAGGCACTTCTGGAGGTGATCCACCACGTCGTCCGTGACGGGGAGCGTGCCCTCGCTGACGGCGCGGATGAGGTACAGACGGCCGCGGGGGGAGTCGGGCTCCAGCCCGTTGGCGCGGTAGGTGGGGCACTCGTTGAGGCACAGACCGCAGTGGACGCACTTGACCAGCGCCTCGTAGTCGCGCTCGGAAAGGAAGCCCTGCAGGCCGGGGCTTTCGGCCACGGTCACGTGGTGCTGGGTAGTGATTGTGGGTTCGGTGACGGCCATGAGTTGCCTAGTGGTTGCCTATCGTCTATTAGATGCCCGCGACAAATCTTCCGGGATTGAGTGTGCTGTTGGGATCGAACTGCGTCTTGATGGCGCGCATCAGGTCGAAATCATCACGACGCCGGGCGGCGAGACCGGAGGGGTCCCAGGCGTCCACCTGCGCCTTGAGCGCATCGGGCGCGTCTTCCAGGATCGCGCTGCCGCCTAGCTCGTGCGTGGCGGCCGCGATGCGACGTACGGTCTCCAGCGTTGCGCCCGGCAGCCGCACGTAGACCACGCCGTTGCCCGCGTGCGCAACCAGCGGCACCGGCGGTGAGCTGCCGGCGTGGCGGTCCACCTCCGCGATCAGCGCAGGGAGCTGAGATGGCAGGCACGAAAGCTTCACCAGCGCCATCGCGCCCGGCTCATCGCGACCGGACTCGATCACGGATGCCCAGACGGCGTCATGCGCTTCGCCGTCCAGGCGCTCCACGTGGGTCGCGCCACCCTCGGAGCACCACTGCGCCACGTCACGCGCCTGGCGGTCCACGGTGGCGGGGGAGCCTGCCGACCAGGTCAGCACCGTCCAGCCCGTGGACGTGCCCTTGCCGTCGATGTTCCTGACCAGGTCCACGGCGCGCGGATAGAGAAAGGACCGCGTGATGCGGCCGGCGGCAGCGTGGGCGGTGGCAAGCTGCTGAAAAGTGGCTGCGATTGTGGCCTGTGCGGCCGGCAGTGGATGGACCTTGAAGGTCGCCTCCACGATGACGCCGGCCGTCCCCATTCCGCCCACGTGCAGCTTGTTCAGGTCATACCCCACCACGTTCTTGACCACCTTGCCGCCGCTCTTGACGATCTCACCTTGCGGCGTGGCCACCCGCAGTCCGATCACCAGGTCACGTGCGGTGCCGTGCAGCAAGCGGCTGGGGCCGCTAGCGTTGGTGGCGAGCGTGCCGCCGATGGTGGCGCGCTGCGCGTACGGAGGATCCAGCGGCAAGAACTGACCGGACTCGGCCAGCCGCGCCTGCAGCGCGGCCAGCGTCACCCCTGCCTGCACTGTCACCACCAGATCGGCCGGCTCGTATTCCAGGAGCTCGTTCATGCCGGAGACGTCCAGCGCCACGTCGTAGGCACGGGGTGCGTTGCCCTGGCGCTGCTTGGTGCCGGCACCCCAGGGGATGACCGCCTGGCCCGCCTCCGAAGCGCGGCCAAGCACGACAGCAACCGCTTCAGGTGTCGCGGGTCGCTCGATATTTGACGGGGTGAGGACGGCGATGGAGTAATCGGTTGTGGTGCGCGAGGCGGTGGCTGTCATGGCGGAGAAGTGTCGTCAGGCGGAGTATCGAGCGAGCGACAGGCGCCCGCGCTACGTGCCGGCGGCGTCGTGCCACATCTTAGTGGCCGCTGCGACCTGGTCGGGAGTCGGAAAGATCTTGCCGGGGTTGAGGCGCTCGTCGGGGTCGAAGGCACGCTTGAGGCGGTGCATGGCGTCGAAGTCCTGCTCGGAAAAGACCCAGGACATGTAAGCCTGCTTCTCCAGGCCCACGCCGTGCTCGCCGGACAGCGTGCCACCCACCTCCACACATTTGCGCAGGATGTCGGCGCCGGCGGCGACTACCTTTTGGGTGTCGCCGGGGATGCGCTGGTCGAAGACGAGACAGGGGTGGAGGTTGCCGTCGCCGGCGTGGAAGACGTTGGCTATCGGGATGTCGTACTTGCGACTCACTTCGTCCACGGTACGCAGCACCTCGATCAGGCGCGTGCGCGGGATGACTCCGTCCTGGAGGTAGTAGTTGGGCTTGATCTGGCCGAGTGCGCCGAGCGCGCCCTTGCGCGCCTTCCAGAGGCGGTCGCGCTCTTCAGCGTTCTTGGCGGTGCGGATCTCGCGCGCGCCATTTTGGGTGCAGATGCCCTCCACCTGGGTCACCAGCTCGTCCAGCCCCTCCTGGAGCCCTTCCAGCTCCACCAGCAGCACGGCCTGGGCGTCTTCGGGCAGTCCCTGGTGGCCGGCACGGCGCAATGCTTCGATAGTAAGTCCGTCCATCATCTCCAGCGCGGCGGGGATGATGCCCGCCGCCACGATGGCGGAGGTGGTGGCGCTGGCGGCGTCCACGGTGTCGTACAGCGCCAGTAGGGTGCGCACGCGCTCCTGCACCGGCATGAGGCGCACGACGATTTTGGTGACAATGGCGAAGGTGCCCTCGGAGCCGACGGCGAGGCCAGTCAGGTCGTAGCCCGGCGAGTCCGCCACGGCGCCGCCGCTGCTGACGACGCGGCCGTCGGAGAGCACCATCTCTAGGCCCAGCACGTGGTTGGTAGTCACGCCGTAGGCCAGGCAGTGCGCACCGCCCGAGTTCTCGGCGACGTTACCGCCCAGCGAGCACGCCGCCTGGCTGGATGGATCGGGAGCGTAGTAGAGCCCGTGCGGCGCCGCGGCTTTGGAGAGGTCCAGGTTGACCACACCCGGCTCGCAGGTAGCGCGCTGGTTCGCCACGTCGATGTCCAGGATGCGCCGCATGCGCGAGAAGCCGACGGCGATGCCACCCTGGCTCAACACGGCGCCGCCAGAGAGGCCGGTGCCGGCGCCGCGTGGCACGATCGGCTTGCCAAAGCGCCGCGCTAGCTTGACCACCTCTACCACCTCGTCACGGTTGCCCACCAGTACGACCGCGTCGGGATGGCCCACGTCGATGGAGCCATCGTATTCATAGGAGCGCAGCTCATCGGACCGCCAGAGCACGTGCTCTTTGCCGGCGATGGCCTGCAGCCCGGCCACCAGGGGAGGCACGGACTCGACAACTTCAGTGCGGCGGCGCAGCCAGGGCAAGACGGCCATTGGGGAAAGGATACCGCCGGCTCGTTCGGGTCGCCGGTTTTCGTTGACAGGAAAGGCCGACACTGGTATGGGTTAGAGGTGCGAAACACGAGCGAGCGCGGCGGCGAAGGTCCAGAGCGGCCGGTGGGTACGCGGCGCCGCGCGCTCGAATTGGTTGCCGGCGGCGCCGCCGTGCTGGGCACGGCGGCGTGCGTGCCGGGCGCGCCGGCAGACGGGAGCGCGCGAGCGCAGGGGGCGGAGCCGGCGGCGAGCGCTCCCCAGCCGGCCCAACCGCCGCAGCTCGGGTCGACCGAAGTGGTGGCGCCGAGCCCCACGCCCGGAAAGCCGTTCGTCGCCAACGCCTTCCCACCACCCGATCAGCTGGACAACACGGAGTGGCTGTACTTCAGGGAGACCGGCCACTACGTCGCGCTCGGGTTCAAGGGCTACTTCGAACGAAGCGGCGGCGTGGGGACGTTCGGCCTGCCACTGACCGAGGAGATCGTCGAAGATGGGCAGACGGTGCAGTACTTCCAGCGTGCCCGCATGACCTGGACGACGGGGCCGGCGCACACGCCGCTGGAAGGAGAGCCGCACCTGGAGGCGGTGGGGCTGGCGGCGGCGCGCCAGCGGGCCACACCGCCGCGCATTGCCCGCGTAGACGTGCCGCGGCTGCAGGATCAGATGCCGGTCCATGCCATGCCCAACAGTGAGGAGCTGGTCACCAGGCTGCCGCAGGACGCGCAGCTGCGCGTGACGGGCGAGCGGCGCGGGCCTGATGGCGAAACCTGGTTCGCGGTGCGCCTGTGGAACGCGGTAGATGGCTACGTCAAAGTTGACGGCCTGGCATTCACGCCCGCGCCGCCCAAGCCACCGGCGACCGGTGGTGCCGCCGCCGCGCCATGGAAGCCGACACTACCGCCGCCGCAGGGGCCATTCCCGTTGCAGGCGCGGGGCCGCACGCGTGCCGCCGTGGACGTGGCAGGGGAAGCGGACACACCCGCCATTGGACGGCTGGCGGCGAATACGCCGCTGGGCGTGCGCGCCTGGCGTACCGACGTCCAGGGCCGCGCCTGGGTGCAGCTGGATGGCGGACCGGGAGTGTCGGATGGCAGCTGGATCCTGGCCGAGCGGTTTACACCGGAGGCGCCCGACCCACTCACGGCACGTGCCGCCAGCGGCCAGCCGCTGGCGGACCTGGTGCGCGGCACGGGCATGTGGTTCACCTACGACGTACTGCGCGAGACGCCGGTGGCCCACGTCATCGCTACCGCCCGCGCCAACGGCTTCTCCTTCCTGGCACCCGAGCTCGGAACCTCGCGCCGGGGCTACTGGGCCAGCGAGCACTACGACCGCCTGCTTCCTGCGGCGCACGACGCCGGCCTGAAGGTGATCCCCTGGGTCTACCCGTGGCTGGTGGATCTCCCGGGCGACCTGGACCTGGCACTGAAGGCGCTGCGCCATGCCACGCCGAGCGGGGACAGGCCCGACGCGTTGGGGGTGGACCTGGAAGAGAACCTGGACGAGGGCGCCAACCGCGCGTTCAGCCAGTTGCTGCGGGCGATGGCCGGGCCGGAGGCGTGCCTGGCCGCGATCGTCTATCAGCCACAAATCGCATCCGGCCGGCAGACGGCCTACGCCGCCCTCGCCGAGTCGTTCAACGTGCTGGTGCCCATGAGCTACTGGCACGGCCGTCCGATCCGCTACACGCGGCAGGATGCGTACACCTACGTCGCGGACAGTGTGCGCCTGATACGCGAGCGCGTCGGCCGGCGCGAGACTCCGGTGGCGGTGATCGGCCAGACCTTCGAGTGGTTCTCGCGCAACGAGATTGGCCCGCACAACCCCACGCGCGACGAGATCCGTGGCTCCATTGACGCCGTGCGCGATACAGGCGCCCTGGGGATCGGCTACTTCAACTGGTACAGCACCACGCCCGAAGAGTGGGATGCCATACGCGGCGAGTGACGGGGTGCCGGGATAGTACTTTCGTCCTGTTGTGCCTTTTTCACTGTGTATTCACCGGATTTTGCTGTAGTTTTGACCTACCGGACAACGCAATAGCTCGCAACCGACTGTGGTTGTGACAAAGGCAAACCCGACCAAAAGGCGGGGACGCAAAGCTTCAGGTCTACCGCTTCCGAAAGGAAGCCAGGATGGCTGGGCTGCCGGAGATCATAGTCAGTGACTGCGGGTCACCTGCCAGGCGCAGCATTAGCTGCCACGGTAGTGGCTACAGGCACTGGCTCCAGAACAAGGAGCACCTGCGATGCCACTACCACTGCTGTCCCGCCCCGCTTCCGCCGAGCTGCCCGCTTCCGACGTCGCCGTCCAGGACGTAGAGACGCCCCAGGCACCGGAGACGGTCGAGGCCCCCGCGCAGAAGCTGCCTCAGGCCCAGGTCCAGGCGCTGGTGGTGCGCGCTCAGGCCGGCGACACCGCCGCCTTCGCCACGCTGTACGACACGTACGCCAAGAAGATCCAGTCGTACCTGCGCTACCACCTCAACAACCGCGCCGACGCGGCGGAGGACCTGGCATCGGACGTATTCCTCAAGGCGCTGGAGAAGCTGCACACCTACCAGTTCAACGGCGTGCCGTTCTCCGCGTGGCTGTACCGCATCGCGCACAACCACCTGATCGACTTCCTGCGCGCGCAGCCCAAGAAGCAGGGCGTCTCACTGGACGAATGCCTGGCGGTAGGCGACCCGTCGGCCGAGAAGTCGCTGGCGCAGACCCTGACTCACGAGCAGCTCAAAGGCGCCTTCAAGGAGCTGACCGACGAGCAGCGCCAGGTGATCGTCTACCGCTTCTTGCAGGACAAGTCCATCGCCGACACGGCGCACATGATGGCCAAGAATGAGGACGCCGTGAAGCAGCTGCAGGTCCGCGCGCTGCGCAACATGCGCAAGGTGCTGGTGGCGGCCTGAGCGGCCGCACCCCCAATTGCTTCCCTTTAGACCTGCTCAGGAACCCGGAGTAGCTCCTACGCCCCGGTTCCCCCGGTGATCTCCTTCAACAGCCGGAAGAAGCCCTGCTTCCACGGCGTGTTGATAGTCCAGTTCACCGGCACCATCTGGTACCCGTCCTCGTAGTTGCTGTGCCAGTAGCGGTCCACCACTTGGTGGCCGTCCACCGTCTTGCCGGGGTCGTAGTACCCCCAGCCGGCATAGCTCTCCACCGCCGCGAGGAAGTTGTTGCGCGGCTGCTCGAAGCGGAAGTGGTAGTCCTCGTTGAACACCACCGGCATCGGCCGCCGCTGGTAGCTGGGCAGCGCGCGCGCCTGGGCCACCAGCTGCGCGATTTGGTCCGGGTCCTGCGCCCCGTTGCCGTGCATCGTCAACAGGTCAGAGACGGCGGCCACTTCGTCATCCGGGCTGCGCATCCCGGCGTAGCTCGTGCCTGCCAGTAGTCGCCGGCCGTTCTTGGTCACGCCCTTCGCCAGCTCGATCAGCTCCTGCACTCGTCCCGGCTGGAGGATAGCGTGCTCGTACGAGCTGACGTTGCACTCGTTGTTGATCTCGATGACGACATTGGTGTAGCCACGGTCTAGCACCCAGCCGCACGCGCCCTCCACCGCGCGCCGGATGGCCGCCTCGTCGCGCAGCCGCTCGTCCTGCCCCTGGTAGAACAGGCTTACGATCACCACCATCCCCAGCCCGTCCGCCGCGTCCAGCACCCGCGCCAGGCGCCCGAAGTAGGCCGGCTTGAGCTCCCCCTCCGCCGTGAACGCGCTGTTGTGCCACGGCTGCGACCGACGCCGGTCCAGCCCCAACTGGTCCACGATGCTGCCCTCCAGCCCTGCCCAGATCGCCTCGTCCGAAGCGCTGACCCCGCGCTCTCGGAACCGCAGCAGCAGCGCGTCGGGGTCGTGGCTCCGGTAGCCAACCGCCCGCCCTCCCTGGAGACACACCGTGATCGCCGCCAGCCCGTGCGCGCGCCAGGATGGCATCGCGGCGGTGCACTCCGCCGTGTTGCGCTCGGCGTCCCACGCTCCCGTGTCGGGGTACGCCCACAGCGGCCGCGTCAGCGCGTTCTCGTCGTCGAACGTCGCCTGCACCATCCGGGCATTGAACAGCAGCCCTTCTACCGTTTGGCTACGGAAGGTCTGACCGCGATACGTGGGCTTGCCGTTGATTACCCAGCGGGCGCCGTCAATCGCGACGTTGGTCTCAGGCATCCACGTACCACGATGCTCCCGGCGTTCAGCACCTAGCGCTGACTGGCGGCTACCCGGCCGCCAGCAGGCCGTTGGCGTTGGCCGCCGCGTCGGTCAGCGCCTGCTGCACGCTCTTCTTCTGTTGCACGGCATCGCTGACCATCTCGATCAGCTTGGTCTCGATTTCGCGGTGGCGCGGGAGCGCAGGCACGCTGGAGCCGTACTGCAGCGACTCGTAGTACGGCCGCAGCAGCGTGCTCTGCAGATACGGTGCCTTGTCCAGGCTCTTACGGGTGGGCACCGTCGTCGTCGCCTCGGCGATGGCGAGCGCCATCTCCGGGCTGATGGTGTACGCCAGCCACTCCACCGCGGCGTCCACGTCCTTGGTCGCCTTGGCCGCCATCTGCCAGGTACCGCCCAGGTAAGAGGCAGCCGTGGGCTTGCCGCTGAACTCTGGCGTGAAGTCGCTCACCAGCATCTGGTCCGGGTCCATCCCGGAGCGCTTCACCGCGGCGATGAGCTCGCTGTTGCCGTAGCGGCCCGCCATGAACGGCGTCGCCAGCGGCTCGATCCCATTCGGCAGCTGCGGACGCTGCAGCGCATCGATGCGGTCCCGCTGCACCAGGTCCACGATCAGCTGCAGCGCCTTCTGGCCCTCGGCTCCCTCAAATGTCGCCTTGGTGCCTTCCGCATTATAGATGCTCTTGCCCTGCTGCGACACCAGCTGCATGAACAGCTTGGCATCGTTCTTCGGCACGTCGAACCCGATACGCGAGATCTGCGCCCCGTCCCACTTCGCTAACCGCTTGGTTACCTCGCGGAACTGATCCCATGTCTTGGGCAGCCCCTTGCGGTCCGTGGGGGCGCCGACCTCCGCCAAGAGATCCTTCCGGTAGATCGGCATGCGCGAATCGACGTACCAGGTCATGCCGTACAGCTTGCCCTTGTACTTGCCGATGTTGTTCACTGGTGCGAAGAAGTCGTCAGCTTCCTTCTTCAGTCGCGCGTTGGTGTCCAGCTGCAGCACGTTGCCCGGGTGGGCGTACGTCGCGATCCCCGAGCTGCCGATGTTGAAGACATCGGGCGGACTGCCCGATGCGAACGACGTGGTCACCTTCTCCAGCAGGTTGTCGTAACTGCCGGTGATCACGGTCTTCTCGACGGTGATGTGCGGAAACTTCCCCTTGAAGAAGGGGATGCTCTTCTCCTCCACCTCGCCAATTGCCCCGGCGTAACGCGCCCAGTACTGGACCGTCGCGGGCTTCTTGGCCGCGCCTGTCCCGCTATCGCCCTGGCCCGCCGCCTGGCCGCACGCCGCCAGCAGCAGCACGGCTGAGCTGGCGCCACCCAGCATTACCGCACGCCGCGAGACGGCTCCACGCGTCCCGGCCGCGCGCTCTGCGTCTGTGAGCTTCATCTGTCTAATTCCCTCTCCTTGTTGCTCGGTCGAACTGATTCATGTCTAGTTTGCCAGCAGCGGGCGCGCAAGTGTCTTGGAGAATAGGACTTCCAGCAGCCGCAGCGACCAGCCGACCCGCCGCGGATCGTCCTGAAAATCGTGCGCGCATTCCCGTTCTATACCTACGGGAGGCCCTCCACTAATCACTCGCTTGCCGGCGGCCGTCTTCCGGTAGCGGGAGAAATGTAAGAGAACCTGCGCCAAACTGCGCCATTCTGTTCAATGACTCGGTGCCCACCTGGGTGACTACCGGCAGCGCACGTTCACAACTGAAGAAGTCTCAATAGTCACCCGGCGCACGCCTCCGTGTATCCGCAAACGCAACGGGTCTCGACGGTCGCGTCCAACGCTCCTACCCCGGGCCGCGCGTCGCCGTTGGCGCCGGCTTGATCGCGTCTTCCAGGTTCAGGTTGAGCACCTTCGCCGCGTTGCGCAGCGGGTCGTACTCCTTGTCCTCGCCCCTGGCCAGTCCGTCGATGCCGATGCCGTCTTGCAGCGCCTTCTTGCCCTCAGGGCGCCCCACCACCGCCAGCAGGCCGCTCTGCACCTTGGTAAATACGTCCTTGGGCAGGTCCTTGCGCGCCGAGACGTTGTCGTTGGGGATGTCCGCGGTCGGCGTCAGGATGCGCACGTCCTTCTTCACGGTTGGGAAGGTCGTCTTCTCCAGGCGGTCCATGATGTCGGTGTAGATGGCGCCCGCGTCCACCTGCCCCTGCATCACCGCCGCCACCACCTTGTCGTGTCCCCCCGCGAACACCACGTCCGAGAAGAAGCTCTTGGGGTTCGTGATGCCCTGTTTCGCGAGGTAGTCCATCGGGTACAGGTACCCCGAGGCAGAAGCCGGGTCCACGAAGGCAAACTTCTTCCCCCGTAGCTCCTGAATGGTCTTGAATGGCGCGTCGGCCTTGACGATGATCCCGCCGGGATAGGTGCGCTTCTGGGCACCCGTCGTAGCGTCCTGGAAGACCGACAGGGCCAACATCTGCGCGCCGTACTTCTGGTTGGCAATGACGTACGCCAGCGGCCCCATCCAGGCGATATCCACCTGCCTGGCCCCCATCGCCTCGATCACCGCCGCGTAGCTCGTCGGCACGCTCGTCTGGAAGGTGTAGCCGGTCTCCTTCTCCAGCATCGCCACGAACGGCTTCATGTTCTCCACCAGCTTGCCGGCCTCGGCATTCGGCACAAACGCCATCTTCAGTGGCCCGGTTACCGTTCCCGTTGCCCCCGTACCGCCAGCGCCACCGCACGCCGTCAGCAGCCCCGCCAAGCCGGCCAGTCCGCCACCCACCACCACGCGGCGCGTCCGGCGCGGCGCGCCGCCGCTGCTCAATCGCACTGTGCTCGTCATGTGTATTCCTTCCCTTCGCCGGCATTACCCGGTGCAGGTTCTCGCGGTCGACAGCGATGCACCCTGCGCCTCCCAATGGAAGACCTGGGCGCGGGCTACCCTCTCAGCCAGGCATCTCCCAGCTCCCGCACCTCAATTGTATTGGGTTGCACGTGATCGGTCCGGTGGAAAGATTGACCAACGGCGCGCCCCGTTCTATAGTGAAAGTCGATCACGTGCGAGTGATGGACTTTCACTCACAGACCCGGCGATCACACTACGGAGGCATCAGCGTGAGGGATACAGAGGCACGGCGGATGAGCCGCCGGCGGATAGTTGGCTCGACATTTGCCGGGGGCGCGGCCCTGGCGCTGGCCGCGTGCGGCGCAGCGGGCAGCAGGGGCACGAGCAGCGCCAAGTCGGCGGCGCCGTCGACGGTGACGTTCCACTGGTCGGGCGCGTCCGAGGTGGAGATGGTGGAGAAGCGGGTGCCGATGTTCTCAGAACAGCACCCCAACATCAAAGTGAACCTCGAACCCTACAAGGGCGACGACGCGCTGATGACCATGGCCACCGCCGGCAGCCTGGGCGACGTGCTCACGCTTTCCGCCTCCGCCGGGCTGCCGGCCGTGCTCTACGTGCGCAAGGTGGTGACTCCACTCGACCCGTTCATCACCAAGGACAAGCTCGACCTCAAGCAGTGGTTCCCGTCGCTGGTGGAGGCCGCACGTGTCGATGGCAAGCAGATCGCCATCCCCTTTAACGGAAAGACCGCACGCGTCGCAGTCTTCTACAACAAGACGCTGTTTGACAAGGCGGGCATCAAGTACCCGGACGAGAACTGGACCGCCGACCAGTACATGGACGCCGCCGCAAAGTTGACTAAAGGTGACGGTGCGGAGAAGGAGTGGGGCATGGCGACTCACTTCAAGACCGACCAGTCCTACGTCACCGCCTTCGTGCGGCGCTGGAACGGAGACCTCTTCGACAAAGAGGGCAAGAAGGCCCGCCTGGACACGCCCGAGGCGCGCGCCGCCTTCCAGTGGGCCTGGGACATGTACCACAACAAGCGCGTTGCTCCTATCTCCGGTGACGAGACCAAGCTGTTCCAGTCCGGCCGGGGCGCGATCATGCTGCACCGCGACTTCAACCAGAAAAACGCCACCACAACCGCCGCCAAGGCGCAAGGATTCGAGTACGGCGCCACGTTTGGTCCGAAGGGACCCACCGGACGGCGCGGCGGGCTGTGGACCTACCGGGCGGGCCAGCTCTCCACCACCAGCAAGTCCAAGGACGCGGCCTGGGAGCTGATGAAGTTCATGTGCGACAAGGAGTCTGGCGTGATGCTGGCGCTCCAGACAGCACCCGGCACCTCGACCACCGGCGGCGGCCGCCCGGATGTGTACGGCGACTCGCGCCTGCTCAACCATCCTTCCGCCCCACGCCAGGTGCAGGAGGCCGAGCGCGACTCCCAAAACAGCACCGAGCCCTACACCCTTCCGGCGAACCTACGCGTGGACGAACTGAGCGCCGCGATTAACCCCTTTGTGGACAAGATCGTCAAGAACGATGCCCAACCCACCGCCGGCTTCATGAAGGAGGCCAACGACGCGGTGCAGCGCGTGCTCGATCTGCCGCGCGAAGGGTAGTTCAGACGGCGTTCGCCTGCACGGCGAGCGCCGGATCGTTCACCAGAACGCCATCCAGTCCCAGCCGGCGGTACGACAGCAGTTCGTCAAGCGTCGCACCGCCGATGAGGGCCGCGGTGCCCGATCCGCCGCCGATCACCCACACTGGCCGGCCGAAGCTCCGCGCGCGGGCCAGCGTCGCATCATCTAACCACGTCGATCTCAGGCGCACGATATCCACACCCGCGTCTGCCAGCGCCCACTCCACGTCGGGCGTCGCGCCAAAACCAAGCGTCTGCGCCTGCGGCAGCTCGCGACGCACCGCCTCTAGGTCGTTGACCGAACGTACCCCAAGGATCACGCGCTCCTGGATGCCGCTGTCTACCAGCGATCGAGCCAGCAGCGTTGCACACGTCAGTGGCGGCTTGATGTCGAGCAGCAAACGCGCCCGCCCCGCCTGCCCCGCCACCCCTGGTTTGTCGGTGCCAACGCGGTCGAGGAGCAGCGGGTACACCTCGGCCAGTCGGCACACCCGCGCCCCCGCCTCGGGCGGTCCGACCGGAATCACGCTGAGCTCCGCCCAGGTGACTTGGTCCACACGCTCGCTGCGTCCAGCGATGCGCTCTAGAGTGGCATCGTGCAGCAGCACCAGCTCGCCGTCGCGCGTCGACCGGACGTCCGTCTCCAGCACGTCGGATCCCAGGTCCAGCGCCCGCTGAAAGGTATCGGGCGTGTTCTCCACCGCCACCAGGCACGCCCCCCGGTGCGCCACGACGGTCAGCCGGCCCTCAGCCATGCTTGAGCACGATCGATTCGAGCACGTTGGCGGCGTCGTCGGCCATATCCGTGGCGCCCTCCAGGAAGTCGTAGATCTCGCGCCACTTCACCCCAAGTACCACGTCCTCCAGGGTGTGTGGATTGGCGAAGAGCTGCCCCAGTGCGGCGCGCAGGTGCTCGTCGGCTTCCGTCTCTAGCCGGTCGAGCTCCTCGGTGATGGGGATGATCTGCTGCATCTCGCCGCGGTGGCGTAGGAACGGCAGAGCGCGGGTCAGCGCCTCCGCCATCGCCACCAGAGTATGCGCCAGCCGGCGCGCCGTTTCGGTCGGCTCCTGGATAGCGTACAGGTCCAATCGCACCGCCGCCGCCCAGGCCTTGTCCACCACGTCGTCCAGCGCGCGCACCAGCGCCGTGATGTCCTCTCGGTCAAGGGGCGTGATGAACGTGCGGTTCAGCGCCCGCATCACGTCGCGCGTTATCGTGTCCCCGGTGCGCTCCAGCTCCTTGAGCCGCTCCAGCTTGGCGGGCACGTCGCTGTACGCCCCAAGCAGGTCGTCCAGCGCACGCGCCGTCGCCAGCAGGTTGGCCCCCGCAGCCTCGAAGTAGTCGTAAAACCGCGCGTCGCGCGGGATCAGGTTCAGGCCGAACATCTCGACATCTCAGGGCACCCCCAGCAGCTTGAAAAGCATCCCGGTCGCCCAGCCAATCGCGGCGCACACCGGGAACGTGACGACCCACGCCATCACCATCTCGCCCGCCACGCCCCAGCGCACCGCCGAGAGCCGCTGCGTGGCCCCTACTCCCATGATGGCGGTCGAGATGGTGTGCGTCGTCGAGAGCGGGATGCCGAAGCGCGACGCCACCTCAATCACCGTGGCGGCGCCCGTCTCCGCCGCGAAGCCGTGCACCGGCTCCAGCCGCGTCATGCGCGTCCCCAGCGTGTGGATGATCCGCCAGCCGCCGGTCGCCGTCCCGATCCCCATCGTCGTTGCGCACAGCAGGATCACCCACAGCGGCACCTCGAACTCGGGCAGTATGCCACCCGCGACCAGCGTCAGTGTGAAGGCGCCCATAAACTTCTGCGCGTCATTGCTGCCGTGCGAGAACGCCATGAATGCGGCCGACGCGATCTGCGCACGCGAGAAGATGGAGCGCACCAGGGAAGGAGCCACGCGGCGGAACAGCCAGTAGATGGCGATCATGATCACCATACTCACGCCGAAGCCAAGGAAGGTCGAGTACAGGATTCCCTCGCCGACCTTGGTCCACCCCTCCCAACGCACCCGATCCACCCCGGCGGTTGCGATCACTGCGCCGGTGAGCCCCGCCACCAGTGCATGCGATTCGGACGTGGGGAGCCCCAGCCGCCAGGCGAACGTGCTCCAGAGGATGATGCCCGTCATCGCGGCGCCCACCGTGGCGGGAGTCACGTCCTGCGGATCGACAAAACCCTTGCCGATCGTCGCCGCCACCGCGGTGCCCGACAGCGCTCCTAGGGTATTGAGCACCACCGCCAGCAGCACCGCCGCCCCCGGCGAGAGCACCCGCGTCGAAACGACGGTGGCGATTGCGTTGGGCGCGTCGGTCCAGCCGTTGACGAACTCCGCCGCCAGCACTAGCAGCAGGACCAGGACGATGACCCAGGATACGCCCTCCGGCATCATCCCAGGATAGCTAAGCGGCCGGCGCCACCACGCGACCGGCTGAGTGCGCCGCCCTCCGCACGCCCGCAGTCTGCACAGCCACTCGCCTCCCGTGAATGGGTGTGGGAGGCGCCGGCGCCATGCGCGTCGCCTCGAACATCTCTGTATTCGCCATACGCACCAGCTGCGCGTGCGCCCCTGCCAGCAACCAGGCGCTTAGGCAACCCCACACCACCACCGTCACCAGCACCGGCAGCGCCGCCCCGTGGCCGTGCAGCGCCGGCACCCAGCGCGCCAGCACCTCCGCCAGCGGCAACCCCGTCGGCAGCGCGACGAACGCCGCCGCCGCCAGTATCCCCACTACGATTTCGCTGCCACCGAACCGCGTCCACACACGCATGAGAGCCTCCTTGGCGCCCTGCCGTGGCGCCGGTACCGCCGCGTACTTGCGCGGCCGCCGCACCACTCCCTCAAGCGTGTGTCCTGGACTTTATCGCCGCATGAATGCCACTTTAACGGCAGATTAACGCCCCGCGCCGTCCAGCAGCCCGTACGCCTGGAGCGCTTCCAAGACGCCCAGGCCGATCCGCTCACGCGCCACGTGCCCACCGGCCGCGCGCACCGCCGCCTTGATCCCCTCGTCGGCATTGCCGGGGCAACCGGCGCGGAACCCGTGGCGGCCGTCCAGCATCGAGAAGTCGTTGGCTGAGTCTCCGGCGGCCAGCACCTCCCGCGGTGTCAGGCCCCACAGCCGCACTAGCTCCAGCAGCACGAGGCCCTTCCCCGTTGCGGCGTCGTGCAGCTGCACCAGGCGGTTGTTTCGGTTGGCTACCAGCGCGTCGCCGCTCTCCGCCAGCCGCGTCGCTAGCCACTCCGCAAGCTCCGCCGCGCGCCTGGCGTCGTCCACCACCAGCGTCGGTAGGCCGCGCTCGTACATGCGCGCCTCATCCTCGTGCTGGTAGCACCCCCAGCCCCTGGACTTCGCCTCTCGCTCCGCGTTGCGCAGCCACTCCATGGCGGTGGGGTGCAGCGCCTCCCAGCGCGCGCGCACCGCCGCGTTCCACGGCGCGTGCGCCACGTAGCGCCGCCGCTCCACATCTAGTAGGAAGATTTCGCGCTCGTCCGCCACCAGCGCGTGTGGCACGCCGGCCTCCGGCCCAAGCCCGTTCTCCGGGAGGATGCGCTTCTGGAACTCGATCGGCCGCCCCGTGGCCGTAGTCACTCGCACACCGCTCGCCGCCAGCCGTCGCAATGCGTCCCGTAGGGCCGGCTGGATCGTGCGACCCTTTTCCAGGATCGTGCCGTCCATGTCCAGCGCCACTAGCTTGATGCTGGTCTGGCTGCCTGCGCTGCCGATGCTACTCAACCCGCGGCCTCGGTAGGTAGGAAGTAAAGCTCGCGTGCCAGCGGGCGCAGCGCCACTAGCGCGCCCGCTGACAGTGGCTCGTCACGGTTCGGATCGCCGTCGTGGACCGCCACGAGCGGACCTGAGGGGGCGCCTCCCCCCGGCTCTGCGCTGTCGAGCAGCACCTCGTACTCCACCACCGAGCCAAGGAAGGCGGCGCGTTGGACCGTGCCCGACAGTGTCCCCTCCGGCGCGTGGCCGCCAGTGCGCGGCTCCACAGTGACCGACTCCGGCCGCAGCACCACCGTCACGTCGGTCCCCGCGGGCGGAGCGGATGGCCCGCGCGCCGGGAAGCGCACGCCGGCTACTTCTACGCCAGAGCTGGTGCCGCCCACCTTGCCTCCCGCGTCTGTCGCTCCAGTGGAGCCGGCGGTAGCTAACGTACCGTTCAGGTCCACAGTGCGCGCGGGCAGGAAATTGGCGCGTCCCAGGAAGGCGGCCACGAACCGTTCGGCCGGGCGCCGGTACACCTCGGTGGGTGGTCCCACCTGCCGGATCTTGCCGCGGTTCATCACCACTACGCGGTCGGAGAGCACCATCGCCTCCGCCTGATCGTGCGTCACGTACACCGCGGTGATGCCCAGGCGCTGCTGCAGCTGCCGGATCTGGAAGCGCATCTGCTCGCGCAGCGTCGCGTCCAGGTTGGAGAGCGGCTCATCAAACAGCAGCACCGCCGGCTGCACCACCAGCGCCCGCGCCAGCGCCACGCGCTGCTGCTGTCCACCGGAGAGCTGATTCGGCGCCCGGTTCTCCAGCCCGCCCAGGTTCACCAGCTCTAGCGCCTGGCCCACCCGCTGGCGCACCTCCGCGTCGGGCCTGCGCCGCACGCGCAGCCCGTACGCCACATTCTCGTAGACAGACAGGTGCGGGAACAGCGCGTAGGATTGGAACACCATCGCCATGCCGCGCTTGTGCGCCGGCAGCCCCTGGATCTCCTGCCCGTCCAGCACGATGCGCCCCTCAGTCGGCGTCTCAAACCCCGCTATCATGCGCAGCGTGGTGGTCTTGCCGCAGCCCGACGGACCGAGCAGCGTCACCATCTCCCCGCGCTCGATAGAGAGCGACACATAGTCTACCGCTGCCGTCTCGGCCGCCGCGGCGTCGCGACTGGGGAACTGCTTCACCACCCGCTCCAGCACCAGGTAGGTCATGCCGCCACCCTCCGTTCGTGGTGAGCTTGTCGAACCACGCCCTTCGACAGACTTAGGGCGAACGGGAAACGTGATGTCATGCCGACCTCGAAAGTCCCAGGTCCACCGCCACGGCACGGCCCCAGCGGTTGACCACCAGCGTCATCAACCCAATCACCACCAGCACGATCACGATCAATACGCTGGTGTAGGCGATCGCCACTCCCATGTACCCCAGCTCCATCTGGTCCAGGATCTCCTTGGTCAGCAGCTTCCAGCGCGGCGATGCGAGGAAGATGATCGCCGAGAGCGCCGTCATGTTGCGTGTGAAGGAGAACACCATCCCCGCCAGCAGCGCGGGCCGGATCAGCGGCAGCACTACCTTGCGGAACGTGGTCTGCGCGTCCGCCCCCAGGTTGATGGATGCCTCTTCCACCGCCGGGTCGATCTGTTGTAGCGCTGCCACCGCCGCGCGCTGCCCCACCGGCAGGCTCCGCACCGCAAACGCGATCACGATGATGGCGGCCGTCCCGGTCATCACCAGCGGCGGCTTGTTGAACGCCAGGATGTACCCGATCCCCAGCACCGTGCCAGGCACCGCGGCGCCCAGCATGGCCAGGAAGTCCAGCGTCTCACGCCCGGCGAACCGCTGGCGCACCGTCAGGTACGCCACTACCAACCCCAGCAGCGCCGCGATAGGCGTCGCCATCGCAGCCAGCAGCGTGGTGTCTCCCATTGCCCGCCCGCCGCGCGCGAACGCCGTTCCAAAATGCTCCCAGGTGAGCGAGTAGTCCGCCCCCCACACACGGACGAATGCGCCGGCCAGCACCGTGCCGTACAGCAGCACCACCAGCCCGGCCACCAGCAAGCAGAACAGCGTCAGCCCCACCGACGCGATGGGCCCCACTCCAACGCCCGGTCCGCCCGTCGGCTTGCCGGTGATGGAGATGTACGAGCGCCGGCTGACCCAGTAGCGCTGCACCGCAAACACCACCAGCGATGGCAGCAGCAGCACCGTCGAGAGCGCCGCCCCTAGCTGGAAGTTGCCCTGCCCGACGATCGCCAGCCAGCTTTGCACCGCCAGCACGTTGAAGTTCCCGCCGATGAGGATCGGGTTGCCAAGGTCGGCCAGCGATTCGATGAACAGCAGCAAGATGGAGCCGGCAAAGCCCGGCACCAGCAGCGGCAGCGTCACGCTGTGGAATACCCGCCACCGCGAGGCACCCAGGTTGGTGGCCGCCTCCTCCAGCGCCGGGTCCAGCGCCTTGAGCATTCCCTCGAACAACAGGAAGGCCACCGGGAAGAAGGTCACCAGCTGCACAATGGTCAACCCCGGCAACCCGTAGATGTTGGTCTCCAGCCCCAACAGCCCGCGCGTGATGAGGCCGCTTCGCCCGAACAGCAGGATGGTCGCCAGCGCCAGGGCGAACGGCGGGGAGACGATGGGCAGCATCACCAGCAGACGCAGCCCGCCCGCTAGCCAGCGGGGCAGTTGCACGCGCACCAGCGTGTAGGCGTACAGGAACCCAATGGCCGTGCCCAGCAGCGCCACGAGCACGCCAAGCACCAGCGTGTTCTGGATCACGCGGTGGTAGACCGGCAGCGACAAGATGCGGCGGTACGCGTCGAACGTGAACACCCCGCGCAGGAAGAAGCCCTCCGCCAGGATGCGCACCAGCGGGTAGACCACGAAGATCGCCACGGCGGCGACCGCTACTAGCAGCCCGGCGAGCAGCGTGGGGTCCTGGGCCAGCCGGCGGAAGTCCGCCAGTCGCCCCGGACGGCGCACCCGCGGCGCCATCGCCGCGGGCGTAGTTAGTGTTGCCAAGAGTGGACGCTAGCTCTGCGGCTGCGGCGCGATCTCTTCGGTGAAGCGCGTGCGGATCTTCTCTTCCATGTCGCCGGAGTACTGGAAGTCGTAGTTGATCAGCTTGATCTGGAGGAACTCTGGCTTGGAGACCTTCGCCTTCGGGTTCGTCGGCGCCTGGTACGCCTTTACCGTCGGCCCAATCTCCTGCGCCTCCACCGTCAGTGCCCAATCAATCCACTTTTTGGCGCTGGCGGTGTTCTTGGCGCCCTTGATCAACCCCATGCCGCCCACCTCGTAACCTGTGCCATCGGTGGGGAAGATCAGCTTGATCGGCAGCCCTTTCTCCACGCTGACGAAGATGTCGTGCGAGAACACCACGCCCACCGTCGCTTCGGCGCGCTCTAGAATGGCCATCGGGCCGGAGCCGCTCTTGGTGTACTGCAGGACGTTGTTGTGGAACGCCTTGGCCCACTTCCAGAACTCGGCCTCGTTCTTGTTCTTCAGCTGCAGCACTGTCTGCATGGAGGTCAGCGCCGTGCCGGACGTGGCGGGGTGCGCCATGACGATCTCGTTCTTGTAGACCGGCTTGAGTAGGTCTTCCCAGGTCTTGGGCTCAGGGATGTTCTTCTCGGCGGCGCGCTTGGTGTTGATCGCCCAACCAATGCTGCCGACGTAGCTGCCGTGCCAGTTGCCGTCCTTCTCTTTGTACTTGTCTGGGATCTCGGACGCGCTGGCCGGCTTGAACGGCGTGAGCAGCCCCTGCTTCTGTGCAGAGATGAAGCTATCGATGGGGCTGCCCCACCACACGTCGAAAGAGGGGTTGCCCTGCTCGGCCTTCAGCTTGGCCAGTCCCTCACCACCGGAGAGGCGTGAGGAGGTCGTTTCGATGTTGAACTTCTTCTGGAACGCTGCCGTCTGGGCGTCGATCCACGGCTGCTGCGGGCTGGCCATGACCACCAGCTTGCCCGTGTCCTTGTCCCCACCCGCGGTGCCCGTTCCCCCCGCACTGCCCGCTTCGCTGCCGCCACACGCGGCTGTCAGCAGTCCTACGCCCCCTGCGCTCAGTGCCCCTACCGCCCGCATGAACCCGCGGCGTGAGCGCGCCGCTCCAGCGTTGTCTCTCGTCATCGTGCTATCGTGATCCCTCTCGTAAGGTGCTCGGCATCGAGTACCAGTGGCAATATAGCACGATTCCGTCACGCTGCACGGTACCTCTCGCTCAGAGGTCCCGCAGCAGCCGCCGGGCGGGAATCAGGTCGATGGAGCGCACGATCAGCTGCGCGCCAATGCTGAACTGGAACGGCGGCGGGCGCATCCCACCGGCGTCGTCGGCACGGATGAAAGATGGAATGTCGTGAGTCTCCAGCAGCCCCTTGGCCAGCTCTGCTTCCATGCGGCTGCCAAACGTCTTGACCGGCACGAACTCTGCGCTCATAGTCCAACCGCTCACCACTCGGCGACGGTCTTGCGTTTGATGTAGTCCCAATCCAGCTCGGCGCCCCAGCCGGGGAGCATGGAGGGGGTCAGGTGGCCGTCCACGGCGTCGGGAGCGTTGACGATCCCGCTCTCCTTGGCACGGGCGGCGGGATACGTGAAGTGCTCGAACATCTCGGTGTTGGCCAGGGCGCACTGCAGCTGGACATGCACGTGCCCACCCAGGCCGCCGATGCCATTGAGCTCCACGTTGGTGCCGTGCAGCTCCGCCATGTGCGCCAGCTTCACCACGCCTGTGGTGCCGTTACGCGCGTTGCCGCGCACCAGGTCGGTGGCGCCGGCCTTCAGCCACTCGGCACAGATCGCGATGTCGTGCATCAGCATCTCGGTCGCCATCACCGGCATCGTCACCAGCTCTCGGCACAGCGTCTGGTAGTTGTGTAGCTCCTGCTCGTAGAAAGGCTCCTCCAGCCAGAGGAAACCCAACTCCTCCATCACCCGGCCCACCTCGATTGCCTGGCGCAGTGAGTACGAGCACACCGGATCGTTGGCCAGGTCGAAGTCATCCCCGATCTTCTCGCGCAGCTCCCGGAACAGCTTCACGTTCTGCCTGGCGCCCTGGTAGTTGTGGAACTTGAACGCGGTGATGCCCCACTCCTCGCGGCAGCGGTCGAACAGCTTGAGATACGTGTCCAGCGTGCCGTCGCCGTCGTCCCCGGTATGGTAGGCGCGGATGCGGTCGCGCACCTGGCCCAGCAGGCGGCACACCGGCAGACCGGCCACCTTGCCGGCGATGTCCCACAGGCAGTTATCGAAGTTCCCAAACCAGCCGGGGGTCTGGTAGACCCAGCGCGTGCCGTGGTGCAGGCGCTGGTACAGCTCCTCGCGGCGCAGCGGGTCCGTACCGATCACCTGGGTCTTGAGCAGCTCCAGGCGATCCCTGGTCATCGCGGGAGAGGAAGCGGTGCACACCCCCTCGATCCCCTCGTCGGTCAGCACGCGCAGGAACAGCTCGTGGTTCTGCGCGCCGGTTGCCACCCGCCGGTGCGTGTAGCGCAGGCGCCGCCGGTCCGGCGCCTGCACGATCTCCAGCACGCTGCCCGTACCGGACAGCTCCACCACCGTGACCTTGACGTCGGTGATTTTCATGCGTCCCTTTCCTCGATGCCCCGGACCTCTCCGGGAACGGTGGGACGCATTGTGCCGGTTGGCGCCTGACAGGGACTCGGTTACGGTCCCGATCTCCGTTGGGAGAAAGCGAGGGTGCGTCAGGCTGCGCTGGCGTGGACGCCGGCGCCCATGGCTTCGCCTGCGCGCCAGGCTGCCAGGTGCTCGGCGCGGCTGCGCTCGCGCTCCAGGTATGCCGCCACGTTGCTTGCGGTGACCCAGGACTGGCGCCCCTCGCGGCGCGACGGCAGTTGGTGCAGGCGCACGGCGTTCAACAGCACCTGGCGCGAGACGCCGAAGCGCTCCGCCGCCTCCTCGACGCTGATGTGGAGCTTTGGCCGGTTGCGGTAGGACAATGCACCCATGCTGACCTCCTGTGAGACTCTCTCAGCCTCGTGGGTTCCCTGTCCTCCACCCTACCCCAGCCCGGTGAAAGGACACTCAACCCTCGGCTAAGAAAACGACAGGAGCACCCAGGAAGTGATGGGTTGCTAGTGGTTTGTCACAGGGGTAGTGGGGTATTGGTCCCGCGGCGGTAGGGTTTTGGGTGAAGACCTATCGGGTCCGGCTGACGGACGAGGAGCGGCGGGCGCTAGAAGCGCA
>CADCTC010000237.1:0-5298 GCA_902805635.1 uncultured Chloroflexota bacterium | reverse complement strand
AGGGATTCACAACGTCCGTTGGCCCTGAGCTTGTCGAAGGGTGTGGTTCGACAAGCTCACCACGAAAGGAGAAGAGGAACAGTCTCCTACTGGAGCGGAGACGCAGCTATGGGTTTCAACAGCGTGCTGCGGATCACCTTGTGGTAGATGCGCTCGCCGGTGGTAGGGTCGGTGACTTCCTTGAAGATGGTCTGCCATTCGGCGGAAGCGCGCGCGGCGGCCCAGCGCTCGTTCATTTCCTGCTCGGACTCCCACGCGATCATCCAGTGCACGTTGGTCGCCGGCAGCTCCTCGCCGGTCTTCTGCACCGCGTGCCAGAAGCCGATCACCTTGAAGCCGAACGTGCCGGTCAGCAGCGGCACCGCCTTCTGGTTGGCCCACTCCAAGTATTGGTCAATCTTGTCGGGCACGATGTCATAGCTGCGCAGCTCGTAGTACATGGTCGTCGCTCCTTTGCCGGCAGGAAGGGTACGGCCTCACCCGTCCTGTGCCCTTCCCTTCCGCGCCAGGCGCGGCTTGCCCAAACCGCGGCAAACTGGCACAACCTGGCGAACGGCACAGTCAGAACGCAGACGAGGAAGCGGAGTGATGGCACAAGCAGTTGCAGGCACAGCAGGGACGAGCGCAGGAGCGGCGGAACAGGCCCGGATAGGCGTGGTGGGCCTGGCGGTCATGGGGCAGAACCTGGCGCGCAACATCGCGCGTAACGGCTTCCCTATCGCGGTCTATAACCGCACCCCCGCCCGCACCGAAGAGCTGATGACCCAGTTCAGCGGCGAAGGGCAATTCACCGCCGCCTATTCGCTAAAGGAGCTGGTGGCGGCGATCCGCCGGCCGCGCGCCATCATCTTGATGGTCCAGGCCGGCCGCGCGGTGGACGCGGTCATCGGCGATTTGCTGCCGCTGCTGGAGCCGGGCGACATCATCATCGACGGCGGCAACTCGTACTTCCCGGACACCGAGCGACGCTTCAAAGAAGTGGAAAGCAAGGGCTTCCGCTTCATTGGCACGGGCATCTCCGGCGGCGAGGAGGGCGCGCTGCTGGGACCGAGCATCATGCCCGGCGGCTCGCGGGAGGCGTACGCCGAGGTCGAGCCGATCCTCACCAAGATCGCGGCGCAGGTGGACGGCACAGCGTGCTGCACCTTCATCGGCGCGGGCGGCGCCGGGCACTTCGTCAAGATGGTGCACAACGGCATCGAGTACGCCGACATGCAGCTCATAGCCGAGAGCTACGACCTGCTCAAAGAGACACTGGGCCTCTCCGCCGGCGAGCTGGCGGACATTTTTGCCGAGTGGAACAAGGGCGAGCTCGATTCGTACCTGATCGAGATCACCGCCGAGGTGCTGCGCAAGCAGGACGTCGCTACCGGCACGCCGTTGGTGGACGTCATCCTTGATGAGGCCGCGCAGAAGGGCACCGGCAAGTGGACGTCGCAGGTGGCGCTGGACCTGGGCATCCCGGTCACCGCCATCACCGAGGCGGTCTTCGCGCGCTTCCTCTCTGCGCTCAAGACCGAGCGCGTGGCGGCGTCCAAGGCGCTGCCGGGCGTGGAGCGCCGCGTGGAGGGCGGGAAGCGCACCGACCTGGTGGAGTCGGTGCGCCAAGCGCTATACGCCTCCAAGATCGTGGCGTACGCGCAGGGCTTCCAAATGATGGCCGCGGCGTCAGAGGAGCACGGCTGGGGGCTGAACCCCGGCGAGATCGCCACCATCTGGCGTGGCGGCTGCATCATCCGCGCGCGCTTCCTCAACCGCATCAAGGACGCCTACGACCAGGACCCGCAGCTCCAGAACCTGCTGCTGGCGCCGTACTTCCGGGACGCTGTGACCAAGGCGCAGGACGCCTGGCGCGACGTCGTCACGCTGGCGGTGGAGCTGGGCGTCCCCGTGCCCGCGTTTGCCTCGTCACTGGCCTACTATGACGGCTACCGCCGCGCACGTGGTCCGGCCAACCTACTGCAGGGGCTGCGCGACTACTTCGGTGCCCACACCTATCGCCGCCTGGACAAGCCTGGCAGCTTCCACACGCGCTGGTCGCAAGAGGGCAACGAAGTCAGCACCGACGGGCACTAGCGGCGCCACCAGCGCAACTCGCGCCGGAACTGTCAGCCCTTCGGCTTGTCCTTCTGCTTGGGCAACCAGCGACCGATCAGGATGTCTAGCGCGTCGAGGTCGAAGGGCTTGTCGATGTAGTCCTCGGCCTCGGCCCCCTCGGCCACGGCCTTGCCGGCCGCGCTCATCAGGATGATGGGCACGCTCGACGTGCTGGCGTTCGCCTTGAGGGCACGGGCCAGCTCGACGCCGTTCATCAGCGGCATCATGATGTCCGAGATGACCAGGTCCGGCCTCTCGCGGCTGGCCAGGTCGAGCGCCTGCCGGCCATGAAACGCCTGGACGACGCGGTGGCCCGCCTCCTCCAGCGCCATGGCAAGCAGCTCGCGCAGCGGCTTCTCGTCGTCCACGACGAGGATGGTGCTCACTCTTGGCGCTCGCTCTGGCTGGCGGGATCGCGGGAGGCTCTCAGTGCGCCTAGCGCCCCACCCAGCGGCCGGGCTAATCCTGTGAGCAGTCCTTCGGCGCGCGGCGCCGGTCCCTCCATGCGGAGCCCCTCTCCGTCACGGATGGTGTACTCGCGCAAGGTGCGGTCATAGTCGGAGAAGCGCATCTTCAATATTGAGAATAGGCGGTGCAGCTCCCCCTGGTACTCCGCGTAGCGTAGGAGCAGCAAGTTCTCGGCCACTGCCACCAGTGGCGTGCCGGCGAAGGACAGCTCTTGACCTACGATGGTGGGAACGTCTACCGTGAAGTAGGTAGTGACGCCAGCGCTGCGCAGGTACACCGCCAGCGCCGCCAGGAACATGGGCGCGCGCTCTGCCCTGGCCAGTCCACGCTCTAGCTCGGTCACGGAATCGATCACCAGGCGGCGTACGCCGCGCGCCTCCACGGCTTCACGGATCTGCCACGCTACCTTGTCCGCGTCCAGGTCGTGCGTGGGCACGGTGAGCAGCTGGACCGGGCCGTCTGGGTTGTCGAATACGTCCGCCATGCCAAAGACGCGCGCTTTGGCGCGCAGTTGTGACGCGCTCTCCACGAAACCCGCCAGCAGGCCGGGCTCGCCACTGCGCGCTCCGGCGGCCAAGAAGTGCAGTCCCAGCAGCGTCTTGCCGACGCCTGGCGTGCCCGCGGCCAGCGTAGATGTGCCGGTGTTGAGACCGCCGCCCAGCAGCTGGTCGATCCATGTAACACCAAACGCGTGGCGCTTATCCGTCCAGGGCGCCTGGTCGTCTGGGACGATCGATTCCAGCCGCGGGTAGACCCGGATGCCGCTCGAATCGATGTTGAAGGGGTGCGCGCCGGTCAGCGGCGCCGCGCCGCGCACCTTGAGGACCTCCAGCAGGCGGTGGTGCCCCCCACGGTGGAAGTCACGGCGCAGCGACAGAATCACGTCGCACACCGATTGTTCCGGGTCGCGGATGCGGTCTTCGGAGTCACCCTCCACCAGCACCAGCAGCGTGGCACCAAGCAACGCCAGCTTGGCGCCCACCGTATAGAGGAACTGCGCAGCCGCCTGGTCGTCGGGGAGAAACCCGCGGATGCTGCGGAAGCCATCCATCACCACCAGCGTGGCGTGCTGGCGGCGCGCCGTCTCCACCACCACTTGCTCCGCCTCGGCCGCGCCGTGCTCCAACAGGTCGGGCAGGCTGCCCATCTGCACTTGCCTGCCGATCGCCGCCGGGTCGAAGTACGTGAGCGCGCTGTTGTGGCGCAGCAGCTTGTCGTGGGTCTCCGAGTAGCCGGTCAGGTACAGCGACACTTCGCCTAGCTGCGCGCGCCGGAACGCCACCTGCTGCGCCAGGATGGTCTTGCCGCTGCCGGGCGGGCCGATGACCATGATGATGCTGCCACGCAGCAGGCCACCGCCCAGCACGCGGTCAAGGTTAGGAACTCCGGTATCGATCCGCTCCATGCGCTCCTGCGCAGCCGGCCCCTGCGGCAGGCGCGGCGCCGCGGGCATCTGATCTCCAGTCATATGGTTGCGACTACGTAGAACGGGCCAGGTACGGCCGGATGGCCGCGATGTGGCGCGCTGCCTCTTCACGCACGTCCTGACCCGGCATCAGCGCCTGGTGTACTGTGACGTAACCTGCCCAGCCGATGCGCCTCAGCCCCTCGAAGACCTGGTCCAGGTCGATGCCGCGCCGGTCGTCGAGCGCGACCTGGTCGGCCGTGACGACGCCTGCATTAGTACTCAGTGCCAGCTCCCCGCCGACGTGCTGATGCCAGTTCTGGAGGTAGACGTTCACGATGTGCGGCGCCAGGCCCTCGATCACCTCTGGGCCGTAGTCGCCGCCGCAGACCAGCGGATTCGACGGCTCGTAGGTGATGCCCAGGTGCGGGCTGTCTACGCGGCGCAGCACATCCAGCGCCGCCTCGGCAGTCTCGCACAGCGTGCCGATGTGCAGCTGGTGCGCCAGGCGCATGCCGCGCTCGCCCGCCTCGTGCGCGGCGCGGCGCAGCCACGGTATGTCGTCATCACGCTGGCTCATCACCCGGACCAGCGTGCAGCCCAGGCGCTCCGCCAGGTCCAGGTGCGGGGTGATGTCGCGCAGCGCCTCGGTGGCGCGCTCGTCGTTGGTGGCCAGCGACACCGTCCCGGTGACCAGCGAGACAGTCAAGCCGAGCTCGTCGAGCATCGCCTTAGCCCGCGCGACCTCGTCCGCCGGCGTATCGACGGAAAGCCGGGATGCGCGCATCGACAGCGCGCCGTAGCCCAGCTCCTTGGCCATGCGCCCGAAGTCCGCGAGCGAATAGAGCGCCCGGTCCTTGTGCCCGGGCGGCTCGGCGATGCGCGTGGAAAGCGACGGGATCATCAGCAAACCTCACCCCCGACCGCTGTCCGGCGCGGAGAGGGGAGGTTCGTAGACTGGGCACTGTGGCGAGAGACGGGCATCGAGCTAGCCGCCCAGCTCGCCCGGCCACGGATTGGTGGTGTCGCCGAGCGACACGCGCAGGCGATGGAGCTCGGCCTGGAGCTCCCGGACTGTCTCCTGGTACTCCGGGGCATTGAAGACGCTGTTGAGCTCTTGCGGGTCTTCCTGGAGGTCGAACAGCTCCCACTCAGGCGGATCGGGCTGGTCCATGTAGTAGTAGATCAGCTTGTAGCGGTCGGTGCGGACGCCGTAGTGGGCGTAGGTGTTGTGGGCGCCGTCCAGGTGCATGAAGTAGCGGTAGTACATGCTCTGACGCCAGTCACCCTGCTGGCCTACCGCTTCGACACTGGTGTCGCCGGTGGCG
>CADCTC010000236.1 GCA_902805635.1 uncultured Chloroflexota bacterium | reverse complement strand
CCGCTCCGGCAGCCACCGCGGCCACTTCGGCGTCGTCGGCCGCGCCGGCCACCTCGGCCGCCACGACCCGCCCCGCCACTGCACCCGCCGCCGGGAGCACTGCGCAGCCGGCCGCTGCCTCCAGTGGATCGGACCTCCCGCTGTTCATTGCCCTCGGCTCCGGCGTTATCGCCCTGCTCTCCCTCGCCCTCGCCGGCATCGCCTTCGCCCGTCGCTCCCCGGCTGCCGGCGGCGCTGGAGCCGTCTAGACAGCGCCATGCGTTACTTCGGCCGCCCCGGCCGCCTCTGTCTCGCGTTGCTCTTGGCCCTGCTGGTCGCCCTGCCGGCGATGGCAGGGCCACCCCCCGCGCTCGCCCACGCGGAGCTCATCCGCTCCGATCCCTTCGACGGCAGCGTCCTTCAGGCGCCGCCCGCCAGCGTGCGCCTCTCTTTCAGCGAGCCCATCGAGCCCCAGTTCTTCGCCGTCGAGGTCTATACCGAGCGTCTCCAGCGCGTGGATCGCGGTGACGCCCGCCAGCCGGGGAACATCCAGCAGCTGGAGGTCCCCCTTCCCCCCGATCTCCCCAACGGCACCTACACCGTCGTCTGGCGCGTCCTTTCCATCGACGGCCACGTAGTGCGCGGCGTCTTCACCTTCTCCGTCGGCGTTCCCGGCCGTCCGGCCGCGTTCTCCCCCACCGGCCTCATCAGCCGTGGCGCCCCCTTTGGCGCCGGTGCGTCCGTGCGCTGGGCCACCTTCCTCGCGGCGTTCGCCCTCGTCGGCAGCCTGCTCTTCGTACCGCTCGTCCTGCGGCCCGTCCTCCGCTCAGCCGCCGCTCGCACCGCGTCCACGGGCACAGCCGTCCTGGCCGGCCCCGAAGACCTCGCCGCCCGCGCGCTGCGCGGCGCCATCCGCCCGGCGCTGCGGGTGGCCTGGGTCGCCGCGGTTGCCTTGCTTGTCCTCAACCTGGTCGCCCTTCTGGTCCAGGCCTCCGAGGTTGCCGATATCCCCCTCTCCCAGGTGCTCGGCGGTACCACCGTCACCGCCCTCCTCACCGGCACCAAGTACGGCGCCGTCTGGCTCGCCCGCCTGGCCGCCACGGTTGCCGTCGTGGTTGCCCTCACCGTCGCTTCCGCCCTTCCCGGCGCCGCTGCGCGCTGGGCGCGCGCCGCCGGCGCTGGGGCCGGCGCCCTCTTCCTCCTCACCCTCTCCCTCACCGGCCACGCCAGCGCCGTGCCCCGTGCCACTGCGCTCGCCGTCGGCGCCGACTGGCTGCACCAGCTCGCCGGCGCCATCTGGATCGGCGGCCTAGTCCAGCTCGCGCTCGCGCTTCCGGCCGTCCTGCGCGCCTTCGACGGCGCAGAGCGGCGCGCCGTCCTGGCGCGCGTCGTCGCACGCTTTTCACTCGTCGCCATCGCCTGCGTTGTCGTGCTCGTCGCGACCGGCACCTTCGCCTCCGCCACCCACATCCCCACCCTCCAGGCGCTAGCGGACACCGTCTACGGCGCCTCGCTCTCCGGCAAGCTCCTGCTCTTCCTCCCCCTACTCGCACTCGGCGCCGTCAACCTGCTGGTGCTCAGCCCCCGCTTCACCCGCGGAGCCGCCGGCCAGCCCCCGAACGCCGCGCCGCACCGTACGCCTACCCTCGGCAGCTCCGCCCCCGGCGCCTTCCGCTGGACCGTCCCCGCCGAGATCGCGCTCGCCGTTGCCGTGCTCGGCGTCACCGGCATCCTCACCGGCGTGCCGCCCGCCGTTAACGCGCCCGGCGCCGGCCGCCCGGCGCGTGAAGAAGTCCAGGCCGATGGCCTCCGCGTCACCCTCTGGGTTGACCCCAATCGTGCCGGCCCCAACAGCTTCCGCGTCTCGCTCGCCGGCGCCAACGGCGCCGTCGTCAATGCAGAGCGTGTCACCCTCCAGCTCACCCACACCGACATGGAGATGGGCGTGCGCGAGGTGCCGCTCCAGCGCACCGCCCCCGGCCGCTACGAGGGCGGCGGCTCGTTCCTCAGCATGGCCGGCCGCTGGAATGTCGCCGTCGCCGTCTCCCGACCCACCTCCGGTGTTCCTACCGGCCAGCCACCCGCCGACGTGCGCGTACCGTTCCTCGTAACTGTCGGCCAGCCACCCGGTGTCGGCGAGCCGCTCATCTCCCCCGCCCGCATCCTGCTGCTGTCTCTCACACCCCAGCTCCTGCTCGGCCTCGTCGTCGTCGCGCTTGGGCTGCTGCTCGCGTCTCAGCGCCGGCGGCTCCGTCCGGTGCAGCGCCGGCCGCTCGCGCTCGCCGGCAGTGCCTTCTCGCTCATCGGCGCCCTCGCCGTCGGCGTCACCGTCGCCGGCGCCTACCGCCAGAGCGTCGCCATCGCCCAACCCGTGCGCAACCCCATCGAGCCCACCGCCGATTCGCTCGCCCGCGGCGGCCAGCTCTACGCGCAGAGCTGCCTGTTATGTCACGGCGTCCAGGGTCGCGGCGATGGCCCGCTCGCCGCTACGCTGCGCCCGCCGCCCGCCGACCTGCGCGTCCACATGGCCGCCGGCCACACCGACGAGCAGCTCTTCGACTGGGTCTCCAACGGCGTCCCGGGCACCGCCATGCCCGCCTTCAAGGAGTCGCTCCCCGAGGAGGATCGCTGGCACGTCATCAACTACGTCCGCTCCTTCGCGGAGAGCGCCCCTGCCGCGGGCGCTTCTCCACCGCGTCCGTGACCTCCCTCACAGGTGGTTTCACTTCCCTCCCTTCGTGGCTCGCTCCCCCTTCCTGGTGAGCTTGTCGAACCACGCCCATCGACAGGGTCCCCCTGAGCGGAGCCGAAGGGCTCAGGGAGCCATGTTCTTGCGCTCCAGGAACGCCTCCACCCCGTCCAGCACACGCGCCAGGCCAAACGCAAACGCCTGCTCCGGATCGTAATAGCCCCGCTCCCGCTCGCGACCCACCGCCGCGCCCACCCGCACGCTCAGCAGGTAGCGCGCGGCGTCCAGCACCCGGTCCAACGTCGGTGCGAACGCGTGCCACCACTCGTCCTCCGTCTTACCTGTACGCTCCGGCGCGCGCCGTCTCCACCAGGCTCATCGCTGCCCCGCGCACGTACTCCAGCACCAGCGTCAGCACCGAGTCCATCTCCACGTCCGACAGGCCAACCCCTTCCAGCGCCGCCAGCTCGTGTTCGTACTTGGCGATTACCCCCGGCCCCAGCGGCGGCCGTCCGGGATACACCGAAAGCAGCCACGGGTGCCGCTCGAAGCCGGGATGGACGTAGTGCGTCAGGCCCAGCAGGTCCGCTCAGTCATCGGCCTATCTGGCCAGTACGCCGCCGTGGACGAGAACCTCACCGGTCTCGAGAACCTCTACCTCTTCGGCCGCCACTACCAGCTCTCCGCCGCCGAGGCCGGCCGCCGCGCCGGCGACCTGGTCGAGCGCTTCGACCTCGTCGAAGCCGCCGGCCGCGTCGTCAAGACCTACTCGGACGGCATGCGCCGCCGCCTTGACCTAGCCGGCGCGCTCACCGGCCGCCCCCGCATCTTCCCCTCACCTTCATCTTCAACATCTTCGTGCCTCCCGGCACCCTCCCCTCCTGGCTCCAGCCCGTCGCGGAATGGAACCCCGCCAGCGCTCTGACCGCCGCTACGCGCTACCTCTGGGGCAACCCTAACCCCTTCGCCTCCTCCGGCTTCCCCGCCGAGCACCCCATCCTGCTGACCCTCATCTGGGTCGCCGTCCTGGTCGCCATCTTCGCCCCCCTCGCCGTGCGCCGCTTCCAGGCCCTCAGCCGCTGACCGGCTGCCTCCCGGCCTGAGGCATCAGACGGGGTCGGCGCGCCGCCCCTTCCCGGAAGGCGCCGCCTCGGGATCCAGATGATCACCCGTCAGTCCCTCAGCCCGTCAGGCCACGACGGCGGCGACCGGAGCGGACGGCGTAGCCGCCGTATCTGGCGCCAGAGGCTGCCCTGCCCAGGCCGCGTAGCCGGCCGCCACCAGCAGCTCCGCGAACTGCACCGGCCGCAGCGCATCGCACGTCACCACGCCCGCCCGCATCGGGAACGGCCCCGGCGCCAGCGCGTTTTCCTGCTGCATCGTCCGCACCCGCGCGGCAACCACCTCCGCCCCCGCCTCGTCCGTGTCCGGCAGCAGCACCGCGAACTCGTCGCCACTCACCCGCCCCACCACGTCCACCGTCCGCACCGCCTCTCTGAGCACACGCGCCGCCGCCCGCAGCACTTCGTCCCCCGTGCGCACCCCGTGCGCGTCGTTGATCGCCCGCAGCTGCTGAATGTCGGCCCACAGCACGCTCAGCGGCGGCGGCGCGCCGCCCATGCGCCGCGCCACGCGCCCGGAGCGCGCCGTCTCACGCTCGTAGTGGTCCAGCACCCCGCCCGCGCTGTACACGCCCGTCAGCTGATCCCGCGCCAGGTCACCCAGCCGCTCGTCCGCCCCCCGGATCCTGTCGGCAAATACCGACAGCAGCCCCTGCGCCACCGACCAGTGCCGCCGCGCCGTGTCCACAAAGACCCGCCGGCCCAGCCGCAGGCACACCACGTGCGTCTGCGCCACCGCCGTCGCAGATCGCGGCCGGCCATCCACCAGCGCCAGGTGCCCCAGCGCGTCCCCTACCCCCAACGTCGCGATGTGTACCGACGTCACCAGGCCCGCCTCATACTGCCGTACCGTGGTGTCTACTACCCCCTGCACTATGGTGAAGACGTGCTCGCCCGGCTCCCCCTGCTGCAGCAGCACCTCCCCCTCCTCGAACGTCACCACCGCACATGCCTCGGCCAGCTCCTGCAGCTCGTCGTCGCGCAGCTGGCGGAACAGGTGTGCCTTGCGCAGCAGCCGCAGCCGCTCCGGCACCTCCACCAGCGGCTCGCTCTCCTTCGCGCCTCTGCCTGTGTCCGTGTCGGCGATCGTCGCCCCGACGGCGCTTCCGTTCAAGACCACCGGCGCCTGTAGGTCGCTGCGCCGCTTCCGCGTCGCCGTGCTGCCGTCGCCCCCTCCGCTGCCATGCGCCGCCGCGGCGTCTGCGTCGGGCGCGCTGGGCGCCACGGGCGCCACCGGCAGCACCACGTCCACTCCCTCCGAGGCCGCCTCGATCTTCAGCGAGCGCGCCAGTCGGTGGCCCGCCGCCAGCGACCGCGCCCGCGCCACCATCGCGTCCAGCGCGTCGTCGTCATGCGATGGGTCGTGGTGGAACAGGCACAGCCGCCCCACCCCCGCCGCGATCGCCAGCCGCACGGCGTAGCTCACCGGGCTGTGACCCCACCCCACCTTCGACTGGAACCCCTCGTCCGTGTACTGGCTGTCGTGGATCAGCACGTCAGCCCCCCGCGCCAGCGCCAGCACGTTGGGGTCCAACGTCAGGTCCGGAAACACCCCCTCCGGCTCCGTGTCAGTCGCGTATACGATGGCCCGGCCGCCCACGTCCACCCGGTATGCCACCGACCCACCCGGGTGCCGCGCCGGTGCCACCGTCACCCGCGCCCCCCCGATCGTGTGCCCCCCCATCGGCAGGTCCCGGAACAGGATCTCCGCGCCCAGATCGGTCAGCCGCACCGGGAAGTACCGGTGCAGCATCTGGCCCTCCAGCGCCTCCGCCAGGTCCTGCTCCCCGCCGTGTGCCCCGTGGATCACCAGCCGGTTCCCCGGCATGAACGCCGGCGCAAAGAACGGGAACCCCTGGATGTGGTCCCAGTGCGTGTGAGAGAGCAGCAGGTGCGCCGTCAGCGGCAGCCGCCCCGTCCGCGCCAGCGCCGCCCCCAGCTCGCGGATCCCCGTGCCCGCGTCAAACACCAGCAAGTCACACCCCGGCGCCTCCACACTCACGCACGATGTGTTGCCGCCGTGGCGCACCGTCGACGGACCCGGGGCCGGCACCGAGCCGCGCACCCCCCAGAAGCGCACGCGCACCTCCCCCGTGCCGTTCGCGCTGCTTGCGCCGTTCGCGCTGCTTGCGCCGTTCGCGCTGCTTGCGCCGTTCGCGCTGCTTGCGCCGTTCGCGCTGCTTGCGCCGTTCGCGCCGGTCGCGTCAGTTGTATCGCCCGGCGTCTCCTCGGAAGCGCCTTCCCTACGGTTAGGTGGAGAGATAAATGTCAACGGTAATCCCCAGCCCATCCGGCATCCACCGCCGTCTGGACGTTCTCTGGTTCGGTGCCCTAGAGGCAGCATAAACGTCCAAATCTGGCGGGGTCAAATACGCAGCCCATGAGGGCCATACCCACGCCTCACCAGCGCCGCCTACAATCCCACCCGGG
>CADCTC010000235.1 GCA_902805635.1 uncultured Chloroflexota bacterium | reverse complement strand
CAACCACGCGCACGTTCGAGTTCCGCGTCGGCGGGGTGTGGGAGTTCGTGATGCACGGCCCCGACGGGACGGACTACCCCGAGTACATCTCCTGGACCGAGATCGCCCCGCCGGAGCGGATCGCTCTGCTGCACGGTGAGCACCGCGGCGATCCGAACGCCTTCGAGTCCGTCCTCACGTTCGCGCCCGACGGCGCGGCGACCCGGATCGAGATGCGCACGGTGTTCCGCACCAGGGAGCTGCGCGACGAGGCAGTCAACGAGTACCACGCGGTCGAGGGCGGACAGCAGACCCTCGACCACCTGGCTGCCTACGTCACCGAGCTCGCCCGGCCGGGAGTCGATGACTGACGCCGCCGGCGGCAGCATCAGCGGCACCACGGCGCCCCAACGCCGGAGCACGCCGTGCGGCAGGCCAGCTGCTGGCCGACAACCCCTTGCGCACGCTACGCGGCCGCAACCCGAGGACGTACGTCCACCGGAGGTCGGCGCCGTTGCGACGCTCCGGCTGGGGTCCGGCGTCTTCCGGTTGGGTTCGCGCAACGGCGCGGCAAGTCACCGCCGGAGCCGGCGGACCTCACCCACGGCGGACGCGACCGCGACCGCGATGACGACGACGACCACGGCCACCAGGACGGCCGCCCGCGCGTCCCGGACGACATCGTGGAGCGCATGAAGCTGGTGACCACCGAAGAGGCGTGGGGCGTGCTGCGCCAGAACGGCTACAACTTCCAGTTCGTGGGCGGCTGGATGAACCTGCACCCGGAGCGGGTGCTGGTGGGACGCGCTGTGACGTGCGCCTACCTGCCGGCTCGACCCGACCTGCAGGGCGCGGTGGCGGAGCTGGGCGAGCGCGAGGGGCGCATTGGCGGCCAGAACTCCTGGGTGATCGATACGCTGGTGGAGAACGACTGCATCGTGGTGGACCTGTTCGGCAAGGTGAAGAACGGCACCTTTGCCGGCGACAACCTGGGCACCAGTATCTTGACCAAGACCAAGACCGGCATGGTCATCGACGGCGGCATCCGCGATACGCAGCGCATCATGGAGATGGAGAACTTCTCTGTCTTCGTGCGCGGGCTAGATCCCACTGCCATCGCCGACGTGACTCTGCAGGGCATCAACCTCCCCATCCGCATTGGGGAGGCGACCTGCCTGCCCGGCGACATCGTGCTGGGCACGCTCACCGGCATCATCTTCATCCCGCCACACCTGGCGCAGCAAGTGGTAGAGCGCTCCGAAGACATCCGCCAGCGCGACCAGTTCGGCCACCAGCGCCTGCGCGAGGGCACCTACACCCCCGGCCAGATCGACCGCAAGTGGACCGAAGACATCGAGGCAGACTTTGCCGAGTGGAAGGCCGCCGGCGGCCAGGCCAAGCACTGATCGACCCGTAGATCGACACGCCGACCGAGAAGGAAAGCACACTGTGACCGACACAAATACGGCGGCCCAGAACGGCCGCAAGGCGCGCGTGGCCATCGTGGGTATGGGGATTGGGCGCAACAACGCGCGTGCCATCAACAAGAACCCGCGCGGCGAAGTGGTGGCGCTGTGTGACCTGGTGCCCGAACGCATGGATGAGTTCGCGCAGGAGCTGCCTAACGGCAAGGAGGTAAAGCGCTACACGTCGTACCAGGAGATGAGCCGCGACCCCGAGATCGACGCCGTCTTCGTGGGCACGCCCAACCAGTACCACGTCCCGGTAGCGCTGGAGGCGGTGCGCAATGGAAAGCACGTCATGGTCACCAAGCCGCTGGCCGATTCGGAAGAGGCCGCGCGCCGCCTGGTGGACGAGGCCGAGCGGGCGGGCGTGGTGAACATGATGTCGCTCTCGACACGGTTTGGGCCCTCTTGCGTCTACCTTCAAGAGCAGGCGCGGGCAGGCGCCTTTGGCGAGCTCTACTACGCCCGGGCGCGCAGCGTGCGGCGCAACGGCATCCCCGCTTGGAACCTGGGGTTTATCCAGAAAGGTGGCGGCGCCTTCCGTGACATGGGCGTGCATGCCTTAGACGCGGTATGGGCTATCCTGGGCCATCCGCGCCCGGTGAGCGTCACCGGCGTGGCCGGCGCCAAGTTCGGCCCGCGCGGCAAGGGCTACTGGTACACCCGCCCGCAGCCCGCGGAAGAGGTCTGGCGCAAGTACGCCGCCGACGACTACGCCGGCGGCTTCATTCGTTTCGAGAACGGCATCGGCCTGCAGGTGGAGAGCTTCTGGGCTTCACACCAGCCGGGCGAGTTCCAGATCGAGCTGTTCGGCACCGACGCGGGCGCTAGGCTGCGCCCGCTGACCATCTACAAGATGGAAAACGGCGCCGAGCAGGACGTGACGGTCAACCTGCCGCAGACCGACGACGGCTCCGCCTGGGATAACGTGGCCGGCCACTTCATCGACTGCATCCTGGACGGCACCCCCTGCACCGCGCCGCTGCGCCACGGCATGCAGGTCCAGGTGATGATGGAAGCGCTGCTCCGCAGCGCCGAAACCAGCCGCGAGGAGCACATCGAGCAGTTCTGATTCACGCGGCGGCGACGGCGCGGCCGTAGCGCTCCCCCTCCCCTAGCGGGAAGCGGCTAGGACGGAGCACTCGCCATCTCCGGTCTGTGGCAGCCGGTCCATGCGCCACCATGCGCACCGGCACGCCCACCAGGCGCTCGATTGTGTCGTGCACGTCTGCTGGGCGGACGAGTTCGACGACTGGCCGGCACCGGTTGAGCAGCTTGGTGAGGCGCTCCTGGCGTACCAGGTCAACATGCTTCGCCGAGAGCAAATCGGCGACTCCACCTTCGTCGTATGAGGCGAGGATTTGCTCGGTCGGCCCGTCGTGCTCGTACCTGTCACAGTAGGTCCACTCTGCCCCGATGCAGTCCAGGTGACTGACCGCGAGCTCGTCCACTGCGCCGTAGGCGGCATTCACCGCCAGCGCATAGCGGGTCGCCACGGCGTCAAAGGGGCCGCAGCGCATCGCGCCCTGCCAGGCGCCCGGCTGGTTGTTCGGGTCATTCAGCGTGTCGGTCATGCCCGTGTCCTCGACCACGAAGGGACCCGCGCCATGACGCGTCGCGTAGGCGCGCACCAGGCCGATCCGCTCCACCCGGCCGCGGAATCCCGTCTCGCCAAGGAGTTCTGTTGCATTGCGCAGCGTGGTGTGGCTCCACGTCGTGTGCGGGTGAAAGCCGTGGTCTTCGTCCAGCAGCGTCCCTTGCGCCGGCTCGAAGACCGTGGCGCCATGGTGCATCCGGTCCGCCAGCCAGCCAGAGTCCGCTACGGAGATGCGCGCGACGTAGGGCCGGATAGCTGCCAAGAAGCGGTTAGCCAGGCACTCGTCGTGAAAGACACGCAGCTCCTGGGCGACTTGCCCTTCGGAGTCGATCCAGCCGTCTAGGATTGGGACAAGGGCATTGATCTCAGCCCACTTGCGCGCGCGGACTGCATCGAACTTGGCCGTCAAGAGCGTGGGAGCGCCAAGATCACGCACGCGTAGTACGCCGTCGGGATCGGCAAGCGCATCTGCCACCGTCTCCCCGATCCCCATGCCGCAGCTGCCGTGGCGGCCATGACCGGCTGCCTCGCGCGCCAGCTCGCGCAGGCGGTTGGCTGCAACGTGGTACGGAGTGATGACCAGGCAGTCGGGGTCTACCACTAGGCGATCGAGCACGTCCGGCACGCCAATGTCTGCCAGGTGATTGGCCTCCGTGAGTGCATTGAGTGGGTTGACCAGCACGTGCCGGGAGAGATAGGTACGCACTCCCGGCACCAAGCTGGCACTGCCGAACGACGAGAACGTGTGGCGCCGGCCGTCCGGCGTGACGACGTTGTGGCCCGCCTGAGGTCCGCCGTTGAAGCGCACCACCGTGTGCACCGGCTGGGCGCTACCCCCACGCGCCAGCCAGTCCACCGTCGCTCCCTTTGACGCGTCGCCATAAGTCAGATCGACCAGTAGATACGCTGTGGCCACCGTTCTCCTCCTTTGGCGCAAGCATTACTCGGCTATAGCCGGCGCGCACCGGACGGGCCGGCAGAAACGAGCGTCCCACCCGCGGCGCGGACCAGCGCTCCGCTGGACCCGCCGGCGGCCACGGACGCCGCGACGGGAACCAGTGCGGCAGAGGCAAAGCGTGCCGTGCGCGGGTCGACGCCGAAATCCGCCAGGTCGCTCAGCCCCTCGTCCAGGTCGATCCCCTCGTGCAGCCCGATGGCCAGTGCGATGGTCTCGCAGACCGCTTCCTCTTCCTCCAGCTCGATCACGTTCTGGCCGAGCAGGTCGCGCCAGAAAGCAAGCACCTGGCGATTGCCGCCGTAGCTGGCGTTCTTCGGCAGGATGAAGTAGACGTGGAAGCGCCGGCGCAGGCTCCGCACCACCTCTCGGATGGGCACGTCCGCCTGCAGACGGTCGCCGATGACGCGCGCCACCTCGCCCCTCTTGACGGCAGGATACGCCATCTCGTCCCCAATCAGGAACAGGAAGCCCTTCTCGCCGCGCTTCTCGTAGCAGTCCATGGCGGTGTGGCGATCCATGAAGTAGAGGCCCAGCTCGTAGGACTCGGTCATCTCTCCACCGCCGCCCTTCTCCAAGACCATGTTGGTCAGGTGGTCGTCCATCCGGTTATCGGACTCCCACTGACCAATCTGGAGAGGAACGGCATCACACGTCGCATCGCCTATGGCGCCGAACAAGACCTGCGGATCGGCCAGGTAGCCCTTGCGCAGCAGCAGGCCGAGTAGCTCCGGCAGCTTCTCCTGCAGCCGCTCCGGGATCTGCGCCATGGAGCCGGTGACGTCGAACAGCACCGTCACAGCGCGAGAGTTCGGATGCTCGGCGCTGTCGCGGCTCTCACGCAGCGCCACTCCCTTGGGATCAAGTGTGCGGTGCGCCTTCCACGCGGACGGCGGCAGTGCAGAGGTGACCGCGTGAGAGTAAGCGAATGCACGCCCTCCCGTGGCCGCACGGTGCGTTGCCGCCGCGTCGTAAACGCTGGTGTCCCATCTTCCACTTCCCATGTGCGTTTCCTTTCCTTCTCTGTATGCGTGCTCTGTGTTCGTGCTTGGGCATCTGCCTGGCGCGCTCTCAGCGTGGGCAGGTGCCCGGCATAGTGAACCGGTGCAACCTACGCTCCCCCCACAACCGCTCGATGAGGTCGTCGAACTCGCGCAGCAGCGCCCAGGCGTCCTGAGGCCGGCTGCGCGCCGCGGGCAGGCAGCACCCACGGAAGAACGCCGCCAGCGGGTGCTGTGAGCGCTCCGTGCGGTCCGTGTGTTCTGGGTGTTCCCAACCTTCTGGACGCCCTGCAGGCCGGGAGTGGGCGGTGCCCGTCATGAGGGCGAGCATGCAGCGCGCTCCCATGGCGATGTCGGTGGCGGGCGTGGCGGGTTCTCTTTGCATCACCTCCTGCGGGTACCAATCTGGAGAGTCGTAGGCGGCGCTGACGGCTGGGACGCTGTGCCCGTCCGCGACCAGGCCGGCGCACGTCCAGCCAAGCAGCACCAGCGCGTGTGTCTGGGGCACAACGGCAACGTGGTCCGGCAGCACCGCGCCATGCACAACTCCGGCGCGGTGGACGGCGCCGAGCATGCCCAGCAGACGGCGCCAGATCCAGGCGACATCTTTCGGGTTAATGCCCCCGGGGTACTGCCGCGTGACGTCGGCCAGTGTGAAGGCGCCTGCGGCCCAGGAGAGGACGTTGGTAGCCCGGAGGCCAGACGTGTCCTCGTAGGTGAAGCCGTCGATCACGCGCGGCAAGAATGGCTGGAAGGCCGGATCCACACCGTCGCCCGTGCGCCATAGACGCCTGAGCACGGCGCGCTCGGCGACGATCAACTCGTTATCGCGCGGCGTGCGAGCGACTTTGACGGCGACGGGCTGGCTGGCGTCCACGGCGCCGCTGTGGCTGGTTGAGGCGACCACTGTGGCGCGGTAGACCGTGGAGAAGTCACCAGAGAAGGAGCGGCCCAGGTCTACCTCGTAGATGGCTCCTCTGTGGCTCAGCGTCGTGGTCGGAAGGGCTGTCACCTCATCGTACGAGCCGGCCGCCAGTTGCGCCTCGGCGACCTGGCGCCAGCGGTGGAGAGCGACAAACGCCGTTCGCGCCAAGTCGGGGTTGTGGGGGTTGTGATCAGGGTGGCACAGCTTGGCCAGGTGGCGGTAGGCGGAGATCAGATTGCTCAGGCGCCCGAACACATCTGTCGCCGAACGTGCCGCCGCGAAGCGGGCGACCAGCTCGTGCAGGGTCTGTTCGGCGGTAGTTTCGGAGAC
>CADCTC010000234.1 GCA_902805635.1 uncultured Chloroflexota bacterium | reverse complement strand
AGATCTCGCGTACCCCTGCGGGCCCAGACCCCCTGCGATCACTCGTCACCATGACGTTCGCACGAACGCTAGTATGCGGTGTTGTTGCCTTCACCGTCCACCTTTGTTAGGATGGCCCGACCGCGCGTACTTTGCGTTCGTGCGAACAGTAGGGAATCGATGACCAACACCACAACTCCGGCTCCGGCTCCGGCTCTGGCTCTGGCTCCGGTCCTACGCATGACCCGCCGGCGCAGCGTCGCCCTGATCGGCGCGGCGGTCGCCAGCGCCACCACCACCGGCCTGGCCCTGACCGGCTGCGGCAGCGAAAGCGCCCCCACTTCCGACCCATCCGCCCTCTCCGGCCATGTCCAGTGGATGATCGCCGCCTACACTGCCGAAACCCAGGAGTGGTTCAAGAGCACCTTCATCCCCGCCTACAACAAGGAGCGGCCGAAGGTGAACGTCACCATGAACTACGCGGTTGACTTCAACGACCTCTTCGCCAAGCGCGGCGCCCTTTTTGCGGCGGGGAGCGGTCCGGAGATCCTTCAGGCCGGCGCCGACGACACTGTGGAGTACGTGAAGAGCAAGTTCACGGTCAACCTGCGCGACAGGGTTGCCAAGTGGAAGGACTGGGCCGACTTCTACGAGGTCCCGAAGGAAGCGACCACCTACGAGAACCACGTCACCGGCATCCCGGCGCAGCTCCGCCCGCGCGCCCTCTACTTGCGGAAGGACATGTACGACCGCCGGGGCGTGAAGCTGCCGACCACGTGGGACGAGATGCGTACCGCCGCCGTTGCCCTCACCGAGCGCAACGGCACCGAGGTCACCATCGCGGGATACGCCCCCGGCAACTGGGGCTACCAGCAGTTCTTCCCGATGGTCTGGCAGGCCGGTGGCGAGATGGCGCAGCCCGACCTCAAGAAGGTACTCTTCAGCACGCCGCAGGTGATCGACGGCCTCCGCTTCTGGATGGATCTGCTCAACCAGGTTCAGCCTCCCGGAAACACCCTGGCGGCGGTCCCCACAGGCATCCCCCAGATCGTCCACGGCACCTACGCCAGTCAGGTCGACGCGCCGGGTCAGCTCGACACCGCGATCAAGCGTGTGCCGGAGGTGCTCGACAAGCTGGTCGTCCGGCCCCCGCTCAAGAAAGAGAAGGCCCTCTCCTTCTTCTCCACCAACTGGTTCTGCCTTGGCTCGCAGAGCAAGAACCCGGACATGGTCTGGGACCTGATGCAGTTCTTCTACCGGCCCGAGCACCTGCTCCAGTACGACAAGTCCACCTCGGTCGTGGCGCCGCGCAAGTCCATGCGCACCATGGATTACATGGGCGACCCCAAGTGGCAGATGAGCGCGTGGACGGAGGTGGTGGAGAAGTATGCCCGTCCACATCCACCCATCGTGGGCATCGGCCAGGTCAACCCGCTGATGACGACCGTGCTGGCCGACGTCCGAACGGGCAAGAAGAGCCCCAAGGATGGCGTGGAGGAGCTCGCGCGGGGCATGCAGCAGATCTTCGACGACTTCCTCAAGCGGTAGATAGACGTGACACCTTCTCCTGCTCTCTCTGAGGCAGCCGTGCAGCCCACCACACCAACTACCCTTGGGTTCATCGGCCTGGGCGCCATGGGCGGGCACTTCGCGCGCAACCTCGTGCGCGCCGGCTACCGCGTGCTTGGCTTCGACCTCAGCCCTGCCCGTCTCGCGGAGTGCGAAGCGGGCGGCGTCGATCCCCTCACCGCCGCCGAGGCTGCCGTGGACGGCGCCGAGGTCGTGCTCACCAGCATGCCGTCACCTGAGGCGTGGGTCCAGCTCGCCCACACCGTTCTCATCCCCCGCGCACGCCGCGGCCAGCTCTTTGTCGACGTTGGCACGGTGGCGCCGCTGGAGACCCGCCGGGCCGCAGCGCAGCTTGCAGAGGCCGGCGCCGCACTCGTCGATGCCCCGCTCAGCGGCGGCCCGCGCGGCGCAGAGACCGGCAGCTGCTACGTCTTCGCCGGCGGCACTCCCGACGCGTTTACGCGTGCGCGGCCTATTCTGGAGCACTTCGGCGGCGGCGCCGGTGGCGGGCGCCTCACCCACTGTGGGCCGGTGGGCAGCGGCCAGGTCGCCAAGGGCGTCAACCAGCTCGCGATGGGCCTGGGCGCCGCCGCCTATCTAGAAGCGGTCGCCTTTGGGGTCAACGCCGGCGTCGACCCGGAGACCATCGCCGCCGCGGTTGGCGACGACAGCGGCTGGCGCGCAATGGTCGCGAGCACCGCGCGGCGCATCGCGAGTGGACGGGGCGAGGAGATTGGCGTCAAGTTCCGCGAGCTGCCCTACTTCCTCCACGAGGCGCGCGAAGCCGGCTTCGACCTGCCCCTCACCGAGGCCCTTTACGCTCTCTGCGACAAAGGGGAGCGCGTCACCATTGACGACAACCGCCCTGCTCCCTCCTTCTTCACCGAGCTCACCCGGACCCGCCCGTGACGACCTCCACCGTGTCCATCTCGCCTTCCTCATCCATGTCGGCCAATCGCCTCGGTGTGAGCGAGCTAATCTGGCGCCCTGCTGCCGCGCGTCCCGATTACCTCGAACATCTTTTGGATGGCGCGGCTGCTGCCGGGTACGAGGGCGTCCTCTTCTTCGCTGCCACCATTACGCCGTTTCTGGCGACGCCCGACGAGTTCCGATCGCTCCTCGAGGCGCGGAACCTCTCGCTCGTCGGCGTCATCACCGCCCCGAGCGTAGACTTCGCCGCGGTCGATCGGCTCTCTGCCTGGATTGCGGCGCTCCACGGCGAGTTTTTGGTCTTGTCCGGCCGGTGCGGCGTCGAGGACCGTGACTGGTCTGTGGTGGTCCCGACCATCGAGCACCACGGCCGCATCTCCAATGGCCACGGCGTCAGGACCGTCTTCCACCACCACACCGGCTGGATCGCAGAGACCTTCGCCCAGACCGAGCGCCTCTTCGCCGAGACCGATCCCGCGCTCCTGCGCGGCATGCTCGACTGCGGCCACGCCACCAAGGACTTCGTGGATGTCGCCAGAGCTCCTGGCATGCCAGAGGTGCCAGGGGTGCCAGGGGGCGCCGTGGGTGATTCCGCCGACGCTGCCGGCGCTGCCGCGCAGCTGTACCGCCGGCACCACCAGCGCATTGACTACGTCGAGTTCAAGGACTGGTCGCCGGAGACGGACCTGCGCATCGAGGTGGGCCGCGGCAAGACCGACTGGCACGCCATCGCAGCCGCGCTTCATGAGCACGATTACCGGGGCTGGATTGTCGTGGAGCAGAATCCGCCCGCCGCGGACCCGCAGGCGTCGAGCGCGGAGAGCCTGCGCTTCATACGAGGCCTGCTCTCTCAGTAACGGCACCGCACGCACAGACGGCCACCACTACCACTGCACCTGGGGTGCATACACTGTGGACCTATCAGGAGCTATCAACCGATGAAGATCGGCCGCCTTATCGACCTTTCTCACACAATCGTCCCCGGCGAGGGCTCGCGCCCGCTCGTTTCCACAATGGTGCCACCGCCCGAGCTGAAGGACGGCTTCGACGCGGACCAGTGGTACGTCATGCACGAGGTGTCGTTCCTCAACCACAACCGCACCCACATCGAGGCGCCGTACCACGTTGTGCCCACCGGGAGCGACGTTTCCGAGGTGCCGCTCGAGCAGCTCTGCGGCGCCGGTGTCGTGCTGGACCTGACGCACGTGGAGCCCGACACCGCCGTCACGCCTGAGATGCTGGAGCGCGCCGCGGCCCCCGGCGGTGGCGTCAACGACGGCGACATCGTGCTGGTTCACTTTGGCATCTACCGCTACGCCGAGCGCTTCGCTGGCGTCCAGCCGCGGCCGGCCAACCCCCATTTCAGCGCGGACGCGATCGCATGGCTCGTCGGCCGTGGCATGAAGTTGATGGGGGTGGACACCGGTGGGATCGAGCTGCGCGCCAGCGATCCGCGTGCCCGTCTCCAGTACAACCACCACCAACTGATGGACCGCGGCATTCCACTCATCGAGAACGTGGGCAACATGCACCACCTCTCGCAGGCGCGGCTGACCCTGTTCTGCTTCCCGGTGGCGATCAAGGGCATGGACAGCTTCCCGGTCCGCCTCGTCGCCATGGAAAGCTAGGCGCCCCCTTCAGGTACGCCTGTCCCTCTACCAGTACCTTCGCTCTCGTCCTACGACAACCCCTGCCGCCCCTGGGGCCGTGAGGCAGCTTCCAGGGAGCCCAGCGTTGGGTACCTGGAGCGTGTTCACGAGCTCCGGGCTGTACGCCATGGACCACAGGGTGTGGTTGCTACTCGAGTTGCGCCAAATAGCTCGTGAGCCGGCTGATCTTGGTGTCCCGCATGATGAAGACGTCACAGAAGATCAGCCTGAACGGCTCGCCATCCGGCGTCCTGGTCGTTACTGCGCCTTCCGCGACAACCACGCCACCCTCCTCGACCATGCGGGTCGTGGTTATCGCCGTGCCCGCGGGCGCCTTCCCCGCCTCCGCCACGAACGCCTCCTTCCCCACTGCGCGTCCGCTTCCCAGGTGCGTCCGCGGGATGTCCCACACCACGTCGTCCGTTACGCATGCCAAAATCTGCTCGCGGTCGGCTCGGTTGAAGGCGTCGATGTAGCGCTCGACGGTGCTCTTGTTCTCGGACATGTGCTGAGTCGCCGATTGTAGCCCGGCACGAGGAACGTCGTTTCCAGGCCCGCAAGGAGCGGAGCGGGGAACAGGGCGTCTACAGAGGCAGCGCCATTTGCCGTGGCACCTTGACAGAAGGTAGCGCGGCCGATGGCGTGCCGGGAACGGATGATTCGAGCACGCGCGCGGGCCGGCGGCGCTCGGCCAGATCGTAGCGCGTCTTGAGCTCGGCAATGTGCGACTGGAGCACGTCCGCATACCGCTTGGGCGCGTAGCGTGCGGCCGCGGGACCGCCCGCCGCGCCGAAGACGCGCTCATACCGAGCCGCGGCGGCTGGGAAGTGCCGCTCCAGGCAATTCAGGAAATAGTCGCGCACCGCCGGCTCCAGGTGGATGGCGCCCGCCCACAGCCACTCTGCGCCATGATCGGCGGCGGCGCGCACCAGTGCTTCCAGCGCGGCCGGCGAGTCGGTCAGCCCCGGCAGCACCGGAGCCAGTGCGATCCCGCAGGGCACGCCCGCGCCGACTAGTCGACGTAACGCGCGCAGGCGGTGTGCGGGCGGCGGCGTGCCGGGCTCCAGCGCGCGCCACACCCCCTCGTCCAGCGTCACCAGGCTCACGTTCACACCGGCCCCCGCCACGCGCCCCAACTCCTGGAGCACGTCCACGTCTCGCACCACCAGCGTCCCCTTGGTCGTCACGTTGGCGGGAGTGCGCGCGGCGGCCAGCGCCTCCAGGCAGCGCCGGGTGAGCCGGTAGCGTCCCTCGATCGGTTGATACGGGTCGGTGGACGTGCCGATGGCGACCGTCTCACGCCGCCAAGCGGGCCGCGCCAGCTCGCCACGCAGCACTTCCGCCACGTTGGTCTTGGCGAATAGCTGCGATGAGAAGTCGTCCCCCACGTCCAGCCCCAGGAAGGCGTGCGTCGTGCGCCCGTAACAGTACGCGCACTCATGGTCATCTCTACTGCCTGACCAAGGAGCATCCGCTCCGCCGGCCGTGTGCTGGCTGCGGAGCCGCCATCCGCGTAGACAGAGCGGTCTTCTGCTCCGAATGCGCCGCTGGACGGGACAGAGAGCGCACGCGGGCGGCGCAGCGCAGGCACCAGGCGGTGACCACGAGCGCCGCGCTCGCAGCCTGGCAGGCGTCGGCTGCGTCCCAAGTGAAGCAGCCCTACACGCACGTGAACTCTCGGGGGCAGGTGTTCTACCTCCACGCACGGAACGTCATCCGGCGGGAGGGAACGCACTGGCGAGCCTACTACTTCGCGCTTGCGCCTAAGGTGGACGAGGTGGTCGAGGAGCTTCCTGCCGAGCACGTCATCGTGGAGAACCCAGTGTCCCGACTGCCGCTCCTCAAGCGGTTCTCGTAGGCAACCGAGACCGGGAACCTGTACTTCGTCGTCCTGCTGCTCGCCGCCGGTTCTGTCCTCCGTCGTGTACTGCCGCCGGCCGGACGCCGGGGTTCACATGGCAGTCTCGTTCTGGTTAAGTGGCGCGACGTGGCCGCTCCGCGAGATCAACCGGCGCTACCACCCGACTATCTAGACTGGTGACGCCCGACTAGCTGGGGGCTACATGCGATCGGCGGCCGGAAGAAGAGGTAGGTGTGGCCGACTTGGACTGCTCGGCACGTGCTACCCGCGAACGGTTAGCCGGGC
>CADCTC010000233.1:16412-32887 GCA_902805635.1 uncultured Chloroflexota bacterium | reverse complement strand
TTGTGTCGTGTCTATTCAAACGTAGGGTGTCTTGCGTGTGGGGAGCGGAGACCCAGGCCGGCCCGCCTGGCTCAGCCCGCGAAGTCGCGCAGGCGCACCGGCAGACGGCGCCGCCCCCACCCACCCGGCGTCACGTCGAACACGCCTGGACCCGCCGATTCTGGTTCGCTGGCTGCCCGGTTCGCTTTACCCAACCACCTCGAGCGTCCCCGCGGCCGTATCCAGCACCGCCTCCCCGCCGAGCGGTAGCGTCCATTGGTAGGGAGATGTGTGGCCGAACGGCCATCCATAGACCACCGGCACGTCGAGCGGCAACAGGTGGTCCTCCAGCACCTCGCGCAGCGTGAGCGACGGGCGCCCCTCCGGGCCACGCTCGCAGGTGGGCGAGTACCCAAAGGTCCGGCGCCTCGGTGCAGACGCCCGTCCACGTCTTCCCTTCGTACGTGACCAGCACCTTCTCCATCCAGCAGCTCGAGAGCAGCACGCCGTCCAGCGCGGCGATGGTGAGCGAGCACTCCCGCCCCGGCACGTGCTTCTGGACGAAGGCGCTGCCATCCCCCCAGGCGTTCTCGATCTCTGTAGCGGCGTAGCGCAGCTCGTTCCAGCCGCGGGCGCGGATCGCTTCGTGGAACCTGCCTTTGACCCACAGGTCCCAGCCCGTGCGGCGGCCGAAGTCGAAACACTCCTTGTCGTCCGCTGCCACCCACGCGGGGATGTGAATCTCGCTCTGCGCCTCGACCGCCGTGAAGGTGGGCTTGCTGGCGGCAGCAAACGCATCCGCGGGCGGGCCGAGCAGGCGCCCCCCGCCATGATCACGGTCCCCCACCACGCTGCGCAGCAGACGCACTTCCAGGTCCATGCAGGACAGCCAGTAGCCGCCGGTGCGCTCCAGCAGCTGCTTGGCAGAGTTTCCGAAGGAAGCGTATGAGGTGTGCTGCCAGGGGGCCAGGAACTCCACCTCGTCGAACAGGCCGCTGTAGGCGCCGGTGCTGTCCGGAGAATAGTCGACGCCCAGCAGGCGGATGCGGTCGCCGTAGGCCTCACGTAGTGAGCGCGCCACGCCCATCCCAGGGGACGGATTGGGGCTGCTGTGGAGGCCGGAGATGATCACCCAGGGCGCTGGGCCGGCCGAGCTGAACCGATCGTAAGTCAGCGGATGTGACGTGGCGGCCGGGAGACCGGCGACGCTATGTCCTCGCTGTTGGTGCGAGGCTCCATTGGCTGTCATGGGCGCGCACCGGCAAGTATTGGGCCGGACGGCGACGCCTTTCACGGCGAGCCACGCCGCCGCCCCAGCAGCATGACGACAGCCGTAGTCGCGCGCCGCCGGCTCTATTCGTTTGCAGTTGGTATACGGAGGCCGCTAGCGCCCGCCGCCGCCCGTGACCGTCGCAACGGTCGTGGCATTACCGCGCGCCGGCGCCTCCTGCGTAGCCGACGTGCGCGTTCCGGTGCTGCCGGTACCGCTCGTACCGCCAGTCCCCTGCGCGCTGGTCCCTGATCCGGTGCCACCCGTGCCGCCGCCCGCCGCCCCTCCACCCGACCCGCTGTCACCGCACGCCGCCACAGCGCTGAGGCCAGCCACTGCGGCCACTCTCCAAATCCACCGCCTATTCATTGCGTTTGCACCCCTTTCAGGTCGTTGAGTGACCGCGCTCCAGCAACGCCTGTGCCGCGCAGCCGCGCATGTGACCGGCGCGTGGCACGACAGGTGCCGAGGGGTAGCCATGAGCAGCACAACCTCGCCGGCCGGCGTGCCCACTATCGAGGACCGCATCGCCCCGACGCGACGGCCGCCCGCGACGAGTATCATGCGCCAGAACTGGCGCTCTCTCCTCTTTCTGCATTGGGAGGTGCCGGTAGACGTGCTCCGACCGCTCGTGCCTGCGCAGCTTTCCATCGACACGTTCGAGGGCCGCGCCTACATCGGCGTCACGCCCTTCGTAGTGCGCGACGCGCGCCCCCGCCTGCTGCCCGCGGTGCCCGGCCTGTCCGACTTCAACGAGCTCAACGTGCGCACCTACGTCCACTACGGCGGCCGCGATCCCGGCGTCTGGTTCTTCTCGCTCGACGCCTCGAACCTCCCCGCCGTGCTGGCCGCGCGCGCTACATTCCGGCTGCCATACTGCCACGCCGACATGGAGGTGGTGGCGCGCTCGACCCGGCCGCAGTACCGCAGCGAGCGCAAGCGCTTCGGCCGCACGCCGGCCACCTTTGAGGCGTCCGCCCGATTGGGCGAGCACCTGGGCAGCGCGCAACTGGGCACGTTGGAGCACTTCTTTATCGAGCGCTACCTGCTCTACACCCGCTGGGTCCCGGGTGAGATGCTGGTCGGACAGGTGCACCACCGCCCCTACCCGCTCCAGCGCGCCGAGGTGGAGCACGTCAGCTACGAGTCGCTGCTGCGCGCTGATGGCCTGCCGCCGCCCGCCGAGGCGCCTTCGGAGCAGCCCCACGTGCTGTTCAGCCCCGGTGTGGACGTCGAAGTCTTCCCGCTGCGCGCGCCTGGAAGCTCCACGACCTATAAGGGCGGCCAGGGGACCGGTAGCTGGCCCTGGCGGCCATGGCGCTGAACCGGGCGTCAGGCCACCCGCCGCATCGCGCGGCGTGCCTCTTCCGGTGAGAGCACCGCCGGCTCGCGCTGTCGCGCATCGCGCAGCAGGTAAAAGCCGGCCAGCAGCATGGCTACCCCCAGTGCGGCAAAGACCAGGTCATAGACGAGCCAGTCCTCCACTTCTCGGGTGTGGTGCAGCCCCAGCAGCCAGTGATTCACCACCTGGTCGGCCACGTTAAAGCCGCCCCAACCCATCAGCCCCAGCCCGGCGATGCCTCGCGTGGACCAGCGTGCCCCGCCGTCCAGCGTCACCCCGGACCGCGATACTGGTCTCCGCGTGGCTCCACGCCACACCAGCACCATCCCGAGCACCGTCGCCAGCAGCGACCCTGCGTGGAACAGGCCGTCGGCCACAGTGTTGGCGTGGAGCCCTGTCACCGTGCTGGGGTCCTGCACGCTGGAGAGCATGTGATGCCACTGCAGGATCTGGTGCAGCAGGATGCCGTCTATGAAGCCACCCAGCCCAACGCCAAGCAACACGCCACCGGCGGCAAAACCGCCCCGCGGCGCAAAGGTTGAACTCCCCCTGCTGACCTGTCGCTGACCGCTGTCCATGTCCGGTGCTGCGCGCCGCAGAGCCGGGGGCGTCAGGCCGCCGTCGGCCACGATCTGTCGACCCCGGTGCCGGGGACACGCTGCGGCCGTGGCCGCAGCTCGCGCACGCCGAGCGTTTCCCGCAGCTGGAGCACGCGCAGCACGTCGGCACGCGTGAGCATCCCAACCAGGTGTGCGCCGTCGACCACCGGGAGCTGATTCAGCGAGTGCTCTGCCAGCAGCCCAAGCGCACGGTCAAGACCCGCGTCGGGAGCCACTGTGGTGAGCGGCGCCCGCGTCATGACTTCCCCGACTGTGGTATGCGCCCATGCCGGCTGTGGCACCTCTTTCGCATCGGTGACGCTGACGATCCCGATCAGTCGTCCATCGTCGACCACCGGCAGCGCCCTGCGGCCTTGGCGCAGTACGTGGAGGTAGAGGAACTCGTCCAGCGGCATCACAGCGGTAGCCACCGGCGAGTCGGCCTGCATCACGTCGGCAGCGCGCAGCCCGCGAAGCGCCTCGTGCAGCGCCTGCTGCTGGCGCGCGCTGCCTGCGGCGCCACTGAGAAAGTGACCGATGACCGCCGTCCACAGGCCGTTGAGCACCGCACCGCCCATCAGCTGCGTGATGCCCGCCAGCACCAGCAGCAGGCCGATGCCCTGGCCCGCGTACGACGCGATCTGGGTGCCACGACGCATGCTGTGCGTCGCCCCCCACACTACCGCGCGCAGCACGCGCCCGCCGTCGAGCGGAAAGCCGGGCAGCAAGTTGAACCCGCCTAGCACGAGATTTGTGAACGCCAGATACCCCAAGACAGCGTGCGCCGGTGTGCCATCGGGAAGCAGCTGCGTCGCCGCCCAGAACCCACCGGCCAGGAGGAAGCTCATCGCCGGCCCCGCGGCGGCGATGAGCAGCTCGTCGACGGGGGTTTCCGGCTCGCGCTTGAGCCCGGAGACGCCGCCGAAGAGGAACAGCGTGATGCTCCGTACCGGCAGGCCGCGCCACAGCGCCACAAGCGAGTGCGCCAGCTCGTGGATCAGCACCGAGCCGAAGAACGCCAGCGCCGCCGCGCCACCGGCCGTCCAGTAGGCTGCCCGGTCCCAGCCGGGATAACGGGAAGGGAAGTGCCCCCCCGCTAGCGACCACGTCACCAACCCGGCGATCAAGAGCCAGCTGAAGTGCACGCCGATCTCGATGCCGGCGATCCGACCCAGCGTGAGCGAGTTGCGCATCATAGTGCTCTCCTCGTGCGCCCGTGCTGGCCAAGTACACGCACCATGCGGGCGCCCGGTCAGAGGCAGAGACCGTGCCGCGGCCGTGCCGTTGTCCATGCCGGCGCCCCGCCGCGCCTCCTCTGGGCTATCGTGTACGCGCCCCACGGCGACCTGGGAGCAGTGGTGGCGCGGTGTACCGCATGCTAGCCTGACGACAGCAGCATGGCTCGCCGCCAGAAACAGCACAGGAGACCCAGGGCACCGTGGTGAACGCCGAGTTCGGCCTGACGCAGGATCGTGAGCAGGCGGCGCCGCTGGAGCCGTTCCTCAATCCGCTGCCGCGCACGGTGAGCCGCAGCGGCTGGCGCAGGATGACTCCCTCCCCAATCACGGGCCCGGCCACACCGGCCATGACGGCGAACGTCTCAGCCACGGTCGCAGCCGGAAGCTGCCGGGCGGCGGCGTGCGCGTACCCAGAAGTAGCCATCGCGGGACGCGCCGACACATCGCATGCCATCCAGACACCTAGCCAGTTGGCCAGGCCCGCTTCTCCGATGGCCTCGCGCGCCGGCCACTCATCTGGTTTCCTCTTCACATCGACTCGACAGTTGTGCTTCCCGCAGTGGCGCTCGCCCTGGCGTCGCTAGATGTCTTGGCCGTGTGGTGCCGCCAGTGTCTCAGCTCGCACCGCTAATGCGGCACACCGTTCGACGGTCTAGCCGGCGCGGAGTACGTCGCCGCCACCGAGAGCGCCGCGGCGACCGCGAGTATTCCCGGCGCAAAGAGTGGATTGCCGCCGCCAAGGGTGGCGGAGAGCACCTGGCCCGTGGTGGCGTTGGGTCGCGTCTCGCGCACTATCTCCAGGTTGCCGTTCGCGTGCTGCGCCACACCGACGACGCAGCCGGCGACCGTCAGCGCCATGACCGCACGGAGCGTGATTGTGCTGGCGCGCCCGGGCGAGCGCCACGCGGCAGCCAATGCCAACACGCCCAGCGCACATAGCGCAAAGGGGATCAGCTGCAGCAGATCTTCAGTGTGACCGACTAAGAGCAGCTCGCCGGCAGTCCCGACGAAGAGCGCGGCGGCGAGCACACCCAGGAACCCGCGTAGGCGGCGCAGCGTCACGCTATCGGCGGAGATGCCGGGGGCGCCCCCGGCATCTCCGCCGCGTGCGTCAACCATCAGGCGAGGTACGTGCGCGCAGCCGTCGCCTGCGCGGGAGTGGTGAGCTGGCCCAAGCGCGCGACGAAGGCGTCGGCATTGGCGTAAGGGCGGCCGGCGATGAGCTGGGCCGCGATGGCAGCGTCCACCTCTGGCAGCTGCCGCAGTGTGTCGGCGTCAGCCTCATTGGGATTGACGGGCATATAGACGTGCTGCTCGTAGGCGGCCACCACGTCTTGCGCCACGTACTTGCCGATCTCTCGCCGGAACTGTTGGATGCTGCGGTACGGCCGGTACTCGAAGAACTCACGCACCATCCGGTCGCCTACGTTTGGCACGGTGAGGAACTGCTCACGGGTTGCCGTGTTCAGGTTGAGCTTGGTGGCAGTGGGCTGGACGGCGACGGGGGCCGCAGCGACTGTGGTGGCCACCGGTTGCACTGCGGACGCGCCCACAGCTGCTGTGGGCTGAGCGGCGGCGCCCGACGAGCCCGCGGAGCTCGTCGCCGGCGGTGCCGATGTGGGAACGGCTGCAGCGGTAGTCGGTTGGGCAGCTGTACCAGCCTCGCCACCACAGGCGGCGAGCAGCGGCCCTGCGGCCGTGGTGAATGTCGTAAGTACGAAACGGCGGTTCATGGGCTCTCCCAGGACAAGATACAAGCGATTGACCTCAGTGAGTGTGAGGCAGAAGCGTTAAGCCTCCGCTAACCGCGCGACATCGCTGCGTAAGGGCACGTCATGCGAGCAGCGGCCCCACCGGCGCTGGAGCGGCGGCGGGTGATGTTGCTTCCTCAAGCATCATTTTTTGTGGTCTTCGTTCCCCAATGCCCGACCCGGAGGCACGTTTCCTGCCAGCGGGCCGGTCCCACCGGTCTCGATCGCGCCAAGCGCGACCAGCGGACCTGCTGGTGACCCCGACCCTCTGACACACATTCACACAAAGGAGAACCACATGCCGATGCAAACCCCGCGCGACCTCTTTCTGTACCAGCTCTCGTACATGTACGACGTGGAGCAGCACAACCTGCGCATCATGCCCGAGCTCTCGGCTGGAGCGGCGGACGACCGGGCGCGTCAGGTCATTGAGCAACACCTGGCGGAAACCCAGCAGCAAGTGCAGCTCCTCGACCGCTGCTTCAACAGCTTGGGCATCAGCCCGCACCAGCTGACGGCTCAGGTAGCGGAGGGGATGCAGCGCGACCACCAGGCGTTCATGGCCGAGCAGCCCGCGCCCGCGGTGCTGACTATGCACAACGTGGCCGCGGCAGCCAAGATCGAGCACATGGAGGTGGCAGCGTACCGCGGTCTCCTCCTGAAGGCGCAGCAGCTCGGCATGCCCGAGATCGTGGAGGCACTCCAAACCATCCTGGCGCAGGAGGAGGGCGCTGTCCAGCTGTTGGAGGCCGTCGCCGCTCAGCTCGACGACGAGATGGCGCCGGCGATGCAGCGAGTCGCCTGACGGCTAACGGGCCTGACGTTCAACGGTGCGCGCCGCACCGCTAGCGGTGCGCACCCACCACCCCGGCGCCACTGTCTCTGAGTCGTCACATTTAAGATCAGCCGCCCTGCTGGCCGCTCTCCAGCAGCTCGGCAGAATCCTCTACCTCCGGCAGATCCTCCTCGCGGATGCCTAGTTCCGCGAGCAGTGCCGTCCACTGGCTCTGCAGCGCCCGCGGCTCGGACGTGGAGTAGGACATCACCTGCTGAAACGGCTCGCCATTCTCGTCCTCCGCCTCACCCGTCGCTGTCACGCTGCCACCTTCCAGTAGCGCTGGAAGCGACCACTTGAACCAGGCCAGCATGTCCCGATCCTCGCGATCGAAGACGTCTCCGAACAGTTCGTCGACGCGACAGGTATATGCCTGGGCGCCATCAGCCCCGACCTGCACGATGACCAGCGGCTCCTCGGCGGTGCTCTCTAGGTATTTCACCCTAATTCTCCCTGCTGCCGGTTCTACACCGACCTCACCCAGCTCAGGATCAGGCAAAAAAGGCCGGCACCGATCGCCAGCACTGCGCCCAAGTGAGATCCTGCCATACGCACTGGTTTGGCTCCTTATGCCTTGTCCTGCGGGTCGGTTCCATCTTGACGCTCGTGGCTGCCGCGTCCACCGTCGCCGGGTGATGCTGCTTTGCCAATCCCAAGTGCGGTACCCGCGCCGGTTGCCGCGCCGACCGCAGCACCAATAACGGCACCGACGGGACCGGCCACGGCGGTCCCGATCCCCATGCCGGTCGCGGTGCCGGCGATAGCGCCAGCAGTTGCGCCCGCGGCCTTGTTGTCGTTGCTGGTCCCACTTCCCCCACCTACCACGGCTCCGACATCTGCCGCTTCCTGCTGGCCGTCAGGCATCACCCTCGCTACCTGCTGCACCGGTCGTCGCACTTCATCAACTCGTTCCATCGTGGTCCTCCTGTGTCGTGCTGCCTATCATGTTGGTAGACAGCCGGCGCGTTTCCGGGCCCTGCGCACACCGCGTGCCACGCCTCCCGCCAACGCAAACTGTGCAGCTATCAGTCCAGATGCGGCCGATGGTGCACGAGCTCGCGCCATGGGTGTCGCGTCCTCTACGCTCTTGATGCGTGCAGCCGGTGAGTCGCTCCCACTGTTTGCTACCTCGTGCTGCTTGAGCAGCCTATGTCTGAACCCTCGCTCGTGCCTGGGCTAGAGCCGTTTGCCCTTATCGAGCTGGTGTGCGCTCACACCGGCCTCGCACCTGATGACGTGCGTCTGTCCCGCATCGCCACCGGCAAGCACAACACATCTTTCTGGGCCGACACGCCGGGGGGACGCCTGGTGCTACGCATCGCTCCCCCGGATGAGACCGGCCTTCTCTTTTACGAGCGGCGTATGATGCGCCAGGAGCCGCAGATCCACATGCTCCTGCGCGCACACACTACCGTCCCGGTGGCCGAGATCCTGGCGCACGATTTCAGCCGCACACGCATCGACCGCGACTATGTGCTGATGCAAACTCTCCCCGGCGTACCCCTCAGCGACGCCCCCGCGGTCTCACGCCGCCAGGCTGCCGGTGTGCTGCGGCAGGTGGGAGCACACATGCGACAGGTCCACTCTCTGACCGCGACTGAGCACCTGGCGACTACGACTTACGGCTACCTTGGTGAGCACCGTCCCATGTCGCCGCAGCCTGCGTGGCCGGACGCGTTTGGTCTCATGTGGAACGCGTTGCTGGACGACGTCGTCACCTCCGGCTGTTACGCACCCGGCGAGGCCCAGGCGCTGCGCGACCTATACCTGCGTCACCGGGCACATTTCGATCGCCCGGTGCCGCCTCGCCTGCTGCACATGGACGTTTGGAGCCAGAACATCCTAGTAGAGCCCACCGATCCAGCCGGGCGCGTCACTGGCCTGGTGGACTTCGACCGCGCCCTGTGGGGCGACCCCGAGATCGAGTTCGCCGTCCTCGATTACTGTGGCATCAGCGAGCCGCCGTTCTGGGAAGGCTACGGCGAGACACGAGACGAATCACCGCCCGCCGAGGTCCGCCGCCTCTTCTACCTTCTCTATGAGGTGCAAAAGTACATGCCGATCGCCACCTGGCGCGGTAAGAACCCGGCAGAGGCCAGTCGCCACCGACGCAACAGCCTCCAACTGGCGGCTCAGCTAGGGTACGATGGTCCGGCCTCCCCTCCCTGACCTGCGGCTTCTCTTCTGACCGCTCGTTACCACATGCGGAACCGGCCCGCACGCAGGTGCGTTGACCTGGGGGGAGCGTAAGGAGCAGACGACGATGTTGGGCATCAAGTTCACCGGTGCCGGCAGCCTTGAAGTGGGCGACTACGCCGAGCACGAGCCCGGGCCCGGCGATGTCAAGATCGCGACGGGCGTCTCGGGGATTTGCGGCACAGACTTGCACACCTTTGGCCGGCCGGGGCAGCAGGCCCCGCGCACGCCACCGGCAGTCATCCCTGGCCACGAGATCTGCGGCACCGTCGTGGCGGTTGGCGACGGCGCCGGTGACTTCCGCGTCGGCGACAGGGTGGTGGCCAACCACATCGTCGGCTGTGGCGTGTGCGGCTACTGCCGGCAGGGGGCGCCCCACTTCTGTCCCACCAGGCAGCGCGCCGGCCGGGACTTTAACGGCTCCATGGGCCAGTCCGTCGTCATCCCAGCGCGCAACGTCTTCCACCTCCACGACGACCTCACCTTCGTCGACGGCGTCTTCATGGCCTGCAACTTCGGGACAGCGTTCTCGGCGCTGCGCCGGGCCGGGGTCTCCGGCGCCGACACCGTGGCGGTGTTCGGCCTGGGACCGGTGGGCCTGTGCGTCGCGCTGACCGCGACCGCGCTCGGCGCGCGCGTCATCGGCGTAGAGCTGAACGAGCAGCGCCGTGCGCTCGCCGCACAGGTGGTCGGCTGTGAGGTGGTGGACCCCGTGGCAGCACCCCCGGCCGAGGCAGTGCTGGTGCTCACCGGCGGACGCGGCGCCGACGTGGCGGTGGACGTGACCGGCGCCGGCGCGGCGCAGAACGCCGCCATCGATGCGACCCGCCCCATGGGCACCATGATCTTCATTGGCGTGGGTGGCGACACCACCATCTCGCCGTTCCGCCAACTGATCAGCAAGGACCTCACGGTATACGGGTCGTACACCTACAAGTTGGGTGAGTTCGACGACATGACCCGCTTCCTCTTGCGGCACCGCCTCGACTTCACCCAGGTTGTCGGGGCCACCTACGAGCCACAACAGGCCGTGCAGGCATTCGACGACGCGCTCTCCACCGCCAAGGGCAAGATCCTGTTCGAGTGGCGCGGCCCCTCGGGGAACGGCGTTACCGCGCCGGCCGCACCTGCTGAGCGTCCCCCGGCCGTGCCTGTGTGACCTCGAGCAGCCACGCCAGTAGGTCACGGTCCAGCGTCTCCCGGCACTGGTCCAGGCCATGCCGGCAGCCGGGATAGAGCACCAGCCGCTTTGGCTCTCCCGCCCGCTCGTAGATGTCGCGCGAGCAGGCGGCGGGGAGCACCTCGTCCGCCTCGCCGTGCGCCACCAGCAGCGGCCGCGGACTGATCCGGTCCACCAGTTCTGTACCGTGGCTCTGGCTGCTGAGCGCTGCGACCGCCTCTACGTCCTGGCTGATTGCGCCCGCGGTAATCACCACCGCCCCGCCGAACGAGTGCCCCACCAGCACGATACGTGTGCGTCCTAGCGTGGCGAGGTAGGCGATGCCGAGCAATACGTCGAGCACACAATCGCGCAAGGCAGCTGGCCAGCGGTAGTCGAGCTCGAGTGAGGCTACACCTTTGCCCGCCATCTGCCGGCCCAGCCTGGCGTACACCCCACCTGCGGGTCCACCCAGCCCACCGCCGGAACCAAACACCCACAGGACGGCCGCATCACCCGGCGGTGCGTCGTGCAGCCGGCACGTAATGCGACCGAGGTTGGTGTCGAGTACCACGCGCTCGGCGCTTTCGCCTTTCGGCGATCGCTCCGCCGCACGCAGCTCCACGGTGTCTGCGTCCGGCATGCTGCCTCCAGCGCCGCCGGAGGCGCGCCTGCTTGCCATGGTTCGCCTCTTCAGGAGCCTCGCCGCGCTGCACGTCCCAGCAGCAGCGCGGTCAGGTGGATGGGAGGATCCGGTAGCAGTGCCAGCAGCAGCGCCCCCGCCAGCTGGCCGCCGCTCAACGCACGCTCCCGCACCAGGCGCCACAACACGTACGCGCCGTAGGGGATGCCAGTCAGTGCGGCCGTTGCTACGCCTGGCGTGTAGCGTCGTGCCGCCAGCGACAACACGACGTGCCCCGCGGAGCCGAGCAGCAGCGTTGCGGCGGACGCGCCAAAAGCGAACGCGCCAGCACTGCGGGCCACTTCACGGCCGGAGCGCGCCACCGGCACAGCCGCGGCGGTCATCCACACCACGACAGCGCCATAGAAGGCCACTAGGTGCCACGGACTGAGCCGGGACGCGAACTGCGGAACCGGTGCAGGAAGACGTTGGACGGCATCACGGTTGCGACGCAGCCAGGGCAGCAGCGTACCCGCCTCCTCAAGCACATGCGGCACCAGCAGCACCGCCAATCCCCACGCGAGACGGTTGAGTGGGAGACTGCCGTTCAGTCGGTCCAGCATCACGATACCTCCTGTGCAGGCCTACGGCACACCGGCTTCCCTGTTCGGTGGCCGGCGCTCTTCCTCGTCGTCGCTTAAGACCAGTGCTGGACCGGGCGGCGGTGCGCCGTGCACGTACCGCGAGATGATCGGCACCACACCGCTCTCGGGCAGAGTCGGCTCGGCGTCCGAGCGGTCTGCGACGGCAACCACCACCGCCTCTGAGCGGTGGCGGTGGTTGTAGGTGTTTGGGTAGTCCTCTGGGTTGCCCTGGTCCCGCTCCTCCACCAGTGCTGCTGCCTGCCGGTCCGCCTCGTCCTGGCTGGTAAAGACGTCCACCAGGCTCCACCCTTCGCCAGTCTCTGCCCAGGAGTACACAGCATACGCGCCGGCTGCCGAAGCGGGGGGCACGCCCCCCGCGTTGCGTGCGCCAGAGCTGAGATAGGTGCTCGGGTTTGGGGTCATTCGCCATCTCCTATCCCCGAGCCTTGGCCGGGTGTGCCGCGCTCCCGCAAGACCCGTGCCCACCACCAAACGCGCCGCGCCTCTATGGTGCGGACCGGGCCGCGCCCGGTCCGCATCATAGAGGGCTGCTTAGGCCGCGCGCCGCGACCCGCCCCCATCGTCAGCCGACACACGCCAGGCGCGGCTGAGCGTCTGGGCGGCGGAGCCGACGCGGCGATCGTCGAAGATACGACCGTCACGACGCAGCTCCCACGCCACCACCTCTGGCACCAGCCCGGCGATCTCCTCGATGGCGTTCTCGTACCCCTTCAGGTGGCGCCCCGCGATTTCCGTCGTAGGAGAGTGGTCAAGCAGCTCGGCCGTCGACAACAACATGGCGTAGCTCACCGCGGCGTGGCTGAAGGCAGTGTAGTCGTCGCGCAGTGCCTTGGACACTGCCTGCGTGCGCAGCGTGTTGATGGCGCCGGCCGCCATGCCGAACGCGGTAGACACCGCGGTCTTGATCAGCGACTGCCCCATGCCCATCATGCCGGTGTTGGGCGCGCCGCCCAGCGTGGTCAGGTGCATGCGCATCGCCTCGCGCTGCATCCTCACCATGCTGTGGAAGCGGTCCATCGCCGCCGACGCGCCGGGATGCTCGCGTAGCACCGCCATCTGGCCGTCGATCGCCTCCTCGATATGCGTCTCCAGCGCCAGCATGTCGCTGACGTACTGCTGCAGCGTGATGACGTCAGGGTCCTGGTTCATCGCCTGGCTGCCGTTCTGATCCTGCATCGTCTCGTTCGCTCCTTTACGTGTCGGTCAGCAGGACGCGTGCCAGATCACGCGCGGTGGCGGCCAGCTCGAATGGCACGGAACCTGCGCCGGGCGCCGTACTCCCACGCTGTGGCACATCGTCCACAGCCATCAGCCGAGTCGGCAATCGCAGTCGATAGGCGTCGATGAGCAAGGAAAAGAGATGGCACATACGAGCACTGTGCAGCGGCGCCTTGGCGCTGGCCTCGGCGCGGCACTTATGGCGACGGCGCTCGTCGCCTGCGGCGGCTCAGACCCCACCAGCCCCAGCCCGGCGGGAGCCGGCCCCAGCAACGTGGCGCGCACCCCCACCATCGCCGGTGCGCAGGGACAGTCCGGGACCGGCGACGCCCGCACCACCGGCAGCGCAATTGGCCAGGGTACCCTGCAGGCCACGGCCGCAGCCGGTGGCCCCGCCGTTGCCCCCACTGCTGGAGGCGGGCTTGGTGCAACGTCGGGCGGAGACCGTCAGACCGGCGCCAGCGGTGGCGCGGGGTCGGGCTCCGGCCGCGATCTCAATAGCTGCACCGCCGGTAGCACCGGCGGGACTACGGGCGGCACCGGCAGCACGTCCGGGGGGACCACAGGTACAACGGGCGCGACAGGTGCCGGCCGCTGACGACCCGGCCTGCGCTACGCCCCGATTACCTGTCCGCCCCTGATGGTGTGCCGGGCCACCAACCGCCGGGAGGCCTGCTCGGTCTGGCGGTAGGAGTCGGTCAGCGAGAACTGCCCTTCCTCTAGCGCCAGCACCGCCACGTCGGCCTCGCGGCCCGGCGCGAGCGTGCCGATCCTGTCGTCCCACCCGATCTGGCGTGCTGGCTCAAGAGTGCTGGCGCGTACCACGGCCTCCAGGTCCATGCCGAGGTGCAGCATCTTCGACATGGCGTTGGGCATATCAATAGAGATGGGGTCCTTGATGGAGCTGGTGTGCACATCTGTGGAGATGGTGTCCGGCCAGAAACCTTGCTCCGCCAGCGCGTGCGATACCGCCCACGAGAAGCTGCCGCTGCCGTGCCCGATGTCGAACTTGATGCCCCGCTCGCGCGCTGCGCGCACCTGCGGCTTGACGCGCATCGCGTGATCCACCAGGCGCGTCACCGGCTGCCCCTTGAAGCTATGCGTCACGATGTCGCCCGGCCGCAGCACCTCCAACCCCTGCTCCAGCGCCGGCGGCGGGTCGCCCAGGTGCATGATCACCGGCACGTTCCCCGCGGCGGCCGCGGCAATCGCCATCCACACCGGCTGAATCGTGTTGTCCTCGCCGAGGGCGTTGCGGCTGCCCCGCACCTTCACGCCTACCACCAGATCGCGGTTCTGCTCGATGCACTGGAACGCCGCGTTGCTGTCCACGAACCGTCCATAGCCACACTCCGGCATGGCTACCAGCCCGATCACCGAGATGTTCACAAACGCGAGCACCCGGCAGCGCGATGGCTCCACCACGTAGCGCCGGAACCCCGCGAACGTAGCCGCGCCCACGCTGCCACAGTCCACCATCGTCGTGGTCCCGGAGCGCGCCATCAGCGGGTCAGCGTCCACGGAGAGCGGCGTGCACCCTGGATAGATGTGCGCGTGCAGGTCCACCAATCCCGGCGTCACCAGCAGCCCTGTGGCGTCCAGCGTCTCCCTGGCCTCGGCTCCCCGCGCCACCTCCGGCTCCACTGCCGCGATCTTCCCATCTGAGGTCGCCACGTCCGCCCGCCCGTTCAGCCCCGATGCCGGGTCGATCACCGTCCCGCCGGTAATCAGAAGGTCATACATGAGATTGCTCCACTTGCGTGTCTCCCCTCTCCGCGCGGGAGAGGGGTTGGGGGTGAGGTCTAATACACTGGCAGCGGCTCGGCGGTCTTGATCGGGCGGTCCTTGATCCAGCGGTGGCCATCGCGCTCCAGCAGCTCGTGGGCCTCGCGCGGCCCCCAGGTGCCCGCCGGATAGTTGGGGAAAGTGCGCGGTGGCACGGCGTGCCATAGGTCCAGGATCGGCTCCACCACCTTCCAGCCCGCCTCCACCATGTCTGCGCGCTGGAACAGCGTAGCATCGCCGATCATGCAGTCATAGAGCAGGCGCTCGTAGCCGGTGGAGGGCGTGCTGCCGAAGTAGTCGGTGTAGGCGAAGTCCATGTCCACCGCGCCCAGACGCAGCGTGCTGCCCGGCACCTTGGCGCCGAAGCGCAGCGAGATGCCCTCGTCCGGCTGGATGTGCAGCACCAGCCGGTTGGGCGCCAGGCGGTTCACCGGCGTGTCCCGGAAGAGGATGTGCGGCGCGCGCCGGAACTCGATGGCGATCTCCGTCACGCGCTGGGGCAGCCGCTTGCCGGTGCGCAGGTAGAACGGCACCCCGGCCCAGCGCCAGTTCTCGATATTCAGCTTGAGCGCCACGAACGTCTCGGTGCGCGACGCGGGATCGACCTTGGCCTCCTGGCGATAGCCGGGAACGCGCTTGCCCTCGTTGGTGCCCTCGGCGTACTGGCCGCGCACCGCCCGGCTCAGCCACTCCTCCGGCGTGTGCTGCGAGATGGCGTGCAGCACCTTGGCCTGCTCGTCGCGCACGTCGTCCGCCTCGAACGAAACGGGTGGCTCCATGGTGGTCAGGCTGATCAGCTGCAGGATGTGGTTGGGCACCATATCGCGCAGCGCGCCGGTGTGGTCATAGTAGTCGCCGCGCGTCTCCACGCCCACGCCCTCGGCCACCGTGATCTGCACGTGGTCCACGTAGCGCCGGTTCCAGATCGGCTCGAAGATGCCGTTGGCGAACCGGAAGGCCAGGATGTTCTGGACCGTCTCCTTGCCCAGGTAATGGTCGATGCGGTAGATCTGACGCTCGTCCAGCACCTGGCTGATCTCGCGGTTGAGGTGCCGGGCAGACTCCAGATCGCGGCCGAACGGCTTCTCGATGATGACCCGCCGCCAGCCGGCGCCCGGCTCCCCCGTCTCGCGCACCAGCCCGGCCGCGTCCAACTGCTGGACAGTGGGCAGGAAGAACTCCGGCGTGATGGCCAGGTAGTAAAAGTAGTTGCCCTGCGTGCCGTGGTCTTTGTCGATTTGCGACAGCTGCTGCTGCAGGCGGGCGTACGTGTCCGCGTCTTGCAGGTCGCCGCGCAGGTAGTAGACCCGCTCGATGAAGTGCTGCCAGCGTTGGGCGTCTACTTTCTGGGTGGCGAAGCGCTCCATGTCCTCGGTCAACTGCTGGCGGAACGCCTCCGACGTGAGCGGCGAGCGCCCAATGCCCACCACAGCGAACTCACGCGAGAGCAGCCGCCCGGTAGCCAGGTTGTAGAGCGCGGGGACCAGCTTGCGCTTGGTCAGGTCGCCCGTGCCGCCAAAGATGACCATGACGCACGGGTCCGCCAACTGCGGCGGCGCCTGCCCGCCATCTTCCTCCCCCGACACCCGCAGCGTGCCGTTCCCGCCCGGCTCAGCCACCACGTCGAACGCGTGCGCCCCGTGCGTCCCGTCCGTGCCCCGCACAGCTGGTGCGCCCTGTGCGCCCTGTGCGCCCTGTGCGCCCTGTGCGCCCTGTGCGCCCTGTGTGCCCTGTGTGCCCGCCGCGCCATCAGTGCCGCCTGTGTCCTGTATGCCAGCTGCAGCCATCGTGTCCTCCCGGCTGCCCTATGGTACAG
>CADCTC010000233.1:4944-16402 GCA_902805635.1 uncultured Chloroflexota bacterium | reverse complement strand
GCCGCAAGGAAACGGACGATGCGAACCGGCAGCGTAGACTACGCTCTCCCGCCATCGCTGGAGTCCCTCTCCTGTGGGAGAGGGACAGGCCGAGGGTCAGGGTGAGGTCAGCGGAGCTACGCGTCGCCGCCCACAGTGTCCTGTGGCTCGGGCGATGCGACACTCATCTCTGCCCCCGCAGCATCCGGGCTGCTTGGCAGCCCCGTAGCGTCTGTCAACCCAGGTGCTGTGGTCGCCGGCGCGGGCGCCGGCCGGCATGAGGGGTAGTCGCCGCGGACGGGGCCGGCGGCTGCGGGAACGGGATCACCGCGGCGCATTCTCTCGAACATGCCGCCGTCGGCGGCGGTCACGTCGCACCAGTAGAGCCCCAGGGTCTGAAAGGTCGGCAGGTCGGTGACCCAGCGCCAGACTTTCGTATCCGGGTCATAGAAGTAGATCGCTCCGTCCCCGCCGTCGAAGCGCCGTACCACCTGGCGCGGAGCCGGGTGCTGGTCGTCGAGCGGGATGGCCGACAAGACGGCGGCGCCGACGGTGAACTGGGTGTTCACCGCCTGCCACGGCACCTGCGTCACGAGCGGACTTGCCCCCGACACCCACACGCGCACCAGTCGCCCGTCAGATGCACGGCGCACTACTGCGTAGGTCTGCCCAAGCTCGGCGTCGCGCACGAACCCCACCGGCGACACACTGCCGTCGAGCGCCATCGTACCTATTCCTACCTCGACGATAGGGGCGCCAGTCGTGGAATTGACCAGCGCGACGCGGCCTCCGCCGACGGCTTCCACGGCGCGAGTACCCGAAGTCGACTGTCCTCCGGCTTGGGCAGGGGCCGCCGGCGCCGAGCTTGCGCTGGCGATGCTGACGCTGCCCGCAGGGCTGCCGGAGCGCTTGCCCTGCCGCCACTGCTGCCCCCTCCGCCACCGCTGCTGCTGCCTCCACCACCACCGCCTCCACCGCTACTGCCTCCGCCGCCACCAGATGACGGAGCGGCTGCAACAGCTGGCGCCTGGGTTGCCGTGGGGACAGGGGTGGATGTCGCCGAAGGAAGCGGAGTCGACGTGAAGGTGTGTGTGCGTCGCCGTCGCAGTTGCCGTTGGCATAGGAGTGGCCGTAGCGGTTGCCGTGGCTGACGGGATTGCTGTTGCAGTTGCAGACGCGGCGGCGCCGGGAGTCGTGGTAAGGGTCGCGGTTAGGGTTGCCGTCGCCGTACGCGTCGGGGTGGCCGTGGCCATGGTTGCCTGCGCCGCGGTCACGGCGAGCAGTGCGTCGATGCGTCCCGCGCCGAACGACTGGTCGGCTCCCGCTGAACCCAGGTCCACCACGTTGGCCTTGAGCAGCGCGATCACCTGATCAACTGTGAGGTTGGGGTTGATTGAATAGGCCAGGGCCGCAAGGCCGGCCACGTGCGGCGCGGCCATCGACGTGCCGGAGTGTGAGGCATACCCGGAGCCGCCGGCGAGGGCCAGCGGGTAGGTGCTCCTAATCTGGGTGCCAGGCGCAGACACGCCGAGGGTCACATAGCTCGCCTGAGTGGAGAAGCTAGACCGCGCATTTGATTGATCGGTCGAGGCTACAGGCAACACACGCTGTGATGTCGTCGCCAGGGCGTACGCGGAGGGGTACTCCACCTCATTAAGGCTGCCGCACGACCCGCCGCCGGCACCGCAGTTGCCGGCGGCCGTCACGACCAACACGCCGCTGTTATAGGCGGCATCAATGGAGGCATTGATAGTGGCGGAGTTGCTCGGTCCTCCTAGGCTCAGGTTGACGACTTTTGCCCCACGGCCAACAGCCCAGGTAATACCGGCGGCCACGTCGCCGGATGAAGCAAACCATCCCAACGAGTCCTGCTGGAAGACCCCTGCGACGACGAGCGGCGTGCCCCAGGCGACGCCCGCGACGCCAGCGCCATTGTTCCCAGTGGCGCCGGCAATGCCGGATACGTGAGTGCCGTGCCCGTTACCGTCGGTCATTTGGGCAGGGGTGACAGACACACAGGGTGAAATCATGGTCACATTGATGCAGCGCGCGGCATCTGAGATGCGCCCGCTGAACTCGGGATGGCTGCCATCGATACCGGTGTCAACGATGCCGATCTTCACACTGGACGCGCCGGTGGTGATGCCCCACGCATCCGACAACCGGATGGTCGCCGGGGCCCATTGGCTGGTCCCGCCATAGAGGGGGTCGTTTGGCGTCACAGGCGCCGCCAGCGAAGCCGCCGGGAGCGCCGCGGTGGTCGCCTGGTGCGTCAGCCACACCTCTTCCTCGGCAAACAGCACATCCGCACGGGCACGCAAGCGGGCAATCGCCTCGCCCTCTCTTCCCTCTGGCACGTGCAACCGCTGCACGCGCAGGTTCGGCAGCAGGGTCTGGGCGGAAGAAGCACCAGCGGCCGATCGCACGGCACTCTCCTGACTGGCACGACCGAGCCCGCCCAGGAGCGACTGGACACCGCTCGGCTCCTTCAGCCGCACCAGGATGCGGCCAGGCACCATACGTCGTCCACCCACCGAGCGTGCAGCCAGGCGTGCGCCGGCCGCGGCAGTGGCGGTGCCGGTAGGCGAGCTCACAGCCCTCGGGGAAGATATCGCCGCGCTTGTCACCATCTGCGTCGGCGCGGCACCCTGTGCGGACGCCAGCACCGGTGACTGAGCGGTTGCAGTAGCGGTCGCCACGAAAACGGGAGAGCTACTTGCGCTGGCGCTCGCAATCGCGGTGGGAGAGTGCACCCCGCTTGCAGCTACCGTCGCAGTGGGTGTTGCAAGTGGTTGAATCGCGGTCACCGTTGCGACCGGCGTTTCCGCTGACGTGCCCGTCGGAGCCGTGGTGGGCATGGCCGTCGAGGTGCGAACGGGGATCGCAGCTGCGGTCGGCGATGCGACAGTACCATTGATGGCGGTTGCGGACGGGATCGCCGAGGGCGACGGCACGAGAGGCGCGGCAGGCGACGACATTCCGGTTTGCGCCGACGCGGCACGAGCCGGAACGAGCAACGAGGCGACTAGAAAGGCCGCAAACCAACCAGGCAGCAGGCGCGCAGCACCACGTGTAAGACGCTGTGCGGCCGAAGAAATTGTTACCAAGATCGAAACCTTAGTAACGGTAGCGCCGCTGCCTTCAAACAGTGGCAGCGGTAGTCAATAAGGACCCCAGTAAGTCAGGGATGGCGGCGACCTCCCTACTAGGTCGCCATCAGCACCAGCAGGGAACGGCGATCGCGCACGCGTTCACACCGCCAGCACTACTCGCGGCCGACGTTGTCACCACCGAGTGCCTCCTCCAGCCGGATCACTAGCCCGAGCTGGCGCAGGAGGTGGAACTCATCCGAGAAGCTCCACACCCGGCTGATGCGACCGCCTTCCATCGCGAAGACAGTGACGCCCTCCCAGCGCAGCCAGCGGCCGGTGGTTTGGTGCGTGCCGCGCGCGACCCAGCGGGTGACCACCTTGCCGTCGGAGGCGATCACGTCCTCCAGCGAATAGTGTGCGTCCGGGAAGGCGCCGTCCAGCATGGACTCCACGTGCGCTGCATCGGGCCAGTAGTCGGCCAGTCCCTCGCTAAGCACCGCGTGCACGAACTCGTCGGTGAAGTAGCGTTTGCCGAGCTCCTCCGACGAAAGTGTCTCGTCGAGCAGCCGCTGGTTGATCACTTCGTCGTAGAAGCGGCGGATGACCGCCTCGTCTTCACTGGCACCCATGTCCATGGTCCTCCGGCAGCATTATGGTAGCGCGACTCGACGCTCCCGCTGTCAGCTAGTGCGGCGCGTTGTACCTGCGGTGTACCCGACACAACACGCCGCGATAACGGCGATCACCGCGCTGCCGCTACGGCGGCGCGGGTGGAACTGGACCGAGCTAAGCCTGTTCGCCGCCGGCGCGGTGCTGATCGACGTGGACCACTACCTGAGCTACGCCGTACGCGAGGGCGACTGGTCGCTACCGCGCGCCTACCGCTGGCACATCCGGCGCGTGCCGCCTATGGACCGCCGCCGGCCGCACTTGTATCTGCCACCGCTGCTGTGGGACCAGTACCGCTGGTTTCACGCGATCGTGCCGTTGGCGCTGCTCGCCCTAGCCGCCCGCCTGTGGCCCCCGCTGCGCCCCCTGGCCCTGGGCGCTCTCTACCATCGCCTGCAGGACTACGCCGTTGAGGTGTTCGAGCACCGCCCAGGCGTGCCTACAGCGGCGCCAGAAGACTGAACGCGCCCCGGTACACTGCCTCACTCGCCGTAACCGTATGACTTCGACTTCCACGCGACCGCGCGGCACGAACGGAGACGCCAACAAGCTCCACCCGGAAGACCGGGCCATCCACGACTGGTACCGGTTCGTGCCGTCGTATTCGCCGCACCTGGTGCGTGAGTACCTTCCTACGACGGCCGCACCCGTGGTGTCAGGCGCAGACTGGCTGGGAGCCATCCCAACGGTTTGTCTTGCCGACGGGGTCGCCGGAGGCCAGGCGGGCGCGCGCCTGGCGCCACATGTCGGCCCAGACGGTCCAGTCGTGCACCTCCAATGAAGGATTGGCGCGGCTGCGCACGGCAAAGGACGGGAACCACGGGCGGCCGGTCGGCTGGCCGATAGGCTGGTAGCGCAGGTCGAAGCTCCAGCGTGCGCCATCGCTGAGGTTCTTGAGCGAGGCGTGCATGGTGCGCCGGTGCAGGAACAGCGCGCCGCCGCGCGGGATGGGGACGGGGGTGAAGTCGGTGCCGCGGATCTCGTCGGGGATGTGCAGGCCAATACGCGCGCTGCCGGGGCTGGCGGGGCAGTGGGTGGCCAGGCCGCGCTTGTGCGAGCCGGGCACAACGCACAGGCAGCCGTTCTCGACGGTGGCGTCGGTGATAGCCAGCCAGACGGTGAGCATCTCGGTCTCGTCCACCTCCGGCAAGGCTACACCCTGGTCCTGGTGCCAGTCGGTCTGGCCCACGAGTGAACCCTTGAAGTCGGCGGGCAGCATCGACTCGGGCGGCTTGATGCGCACGTGCTGGATGGGATTGCTCAGCACCTCCGGCCCAACCACCTGCTCCACGGCGTCGATCAGGCGCGGGCTGCGCAGCATGTTGAAGACGGCCGGGCCCAGGTGGATCGGGGTTTCCTGGGTCGCACTGCGCAGCGGCAGCGAGATGTCAAACGCCTGGTAGCCGCCCTTGCCTGCTTCGGTGAGGAACGCGGCCAGGCGCTGGACGAAGGGCAGGTCGCCGTGGCGCGACTGGATCTTGCCGGCGGCGTGCCAGCGGTCGATCTCCGTATCGAGCAGCGCCTCGTACTCGCGTACGACGGGGGCGAGGTCCTGCTCGAGATCGAGCACGTTCTCGACGGCGAGGTAGCCCTCCTCCTCAAAGCGCTCCAGGTCGATCTTGGGCGTGGCTCTGACTGCGGTGACCATGTTGTCCCTCTCTCGATTGGCGGTTGCTGCCCTACTTCACTTTAGCCCGTGGAACGCCCACGCGTCTACGGTGTGGACTCGGTGGCGGGGAACTGCTCGACGTAATAGCGAAGTAAGTCGCGGCGCAGCGTGGCCGGATCGCGCAGCTCCACGGGTGGTGAGGGGCGGCTGGGAGCTTGGGCATTCATGCGTCTGCGCGTGGACATTCTTGTGACTATCTGTGACTCTTTGTGAGCCAAGCCACCGGATAGCGTGTGGCGCTGCGCCCTGGGCCACAGGACCAAAGGGCCGGAATTTGTAGCCCTTTGTAGCTATTTGTAGCCCCTGCTACACGGTGCGGGGTTCTCGCGCCTGTGCCCCGTAGAAATGCCGGTGCGGGAGCTGGTGAGCACGCCAGCCTCATCAAACCACAACACCTCTATAGATAGAGACGGTTTGGGGGAAGGAAAGCGGCAGGTTCTGGTACTGGTAGGCGGCCGCTCAGCGCGCCGCCGACAGACTTTGCACGCCTACAGACGCAGGCAACGTTGGAGTGCTGAAACGCCCTAGCTCACGAACAGCGAGCGGCTGGCGTCCTGGAGGGCGTCCATGATCGGCGTGGGGTAGATGCCGATGTAGAAGATGCCGGCCATGAAGAGCAACAGGCCGAGCGTGAGCGGCCAGCCCACACGCACGGGCGGGAAATAGCGTTCCTTGGTCATGTCGTCGGTGATGCCGCGCCCGAAGCCGGAGATGGGCTGGAAGTCCTCGCCATGGCCCCCGTGGCCGTCGCCGTGCCCATCACCATGGGCGACGCCGTGGCCGTTGCCGTGAGCGGCTGCAGCACCGTGGGCGGGAGCGTGGCCGTCGCTGGCGTTCTCAATGGCGGGAGAGCCGTGGGCGTCGTGAGTGGCTGCGCTGTGGCCGGTGGCGTGGCCATTCGCGGAGTGGCCATTCTGGCCGACGGCGGTAGCGTGCATGAGGGCGACCGCGGTGCCACCCTCGGCGGCCTGGTAGACGGTGCCGGCGCGGGTGCCGTGGTAGCCCTCCATCAGAGGTAAGGAGGCGGCAGCCGCGGATGTGATGACGCGTCCATGCGCAGCGTGGCCGTCCGCCTCCTCGAAGCCGGGAGGCGTGCGCACGTACATCTCATAGACGACGAGCAGGTAGTAGTAGAGGGAGATGGTGCTGTTGATCACGGCGATGGCAACCAGCCAGAGCAGGCCGGCGCGGGTAGCCGCGGTGAACAGGTAGAACTTGGTGACGAAGCCAGCGAAGAGCGGCATGCCGGCCAGTGAGAAGAGGCCGGCCATCATGGCCAGCGCAGGCACCGGGGCGCGCCGGGCGAAGCCGGCCATGTCCGAGAGCATCTCGCGCCCGCCACTGGTGTTCTGGAAGGCGATCAGCGCGCCGAAGCTGGCCAGGTTGGTGAAGACGTACCCCAGCAGGTGCAGCATCATGCCGCGGGTGGCCATCTCAGCGATGTCGCCGGTGCGCGAGAGGGCGGCCATGCCTACCAGGACGTAGCCGGCCTGCGAGATACTCGAATAGGCGAGCAAGCGCTTGACGTTGCGCTGCTGGAGGGCCACCAGGTTGCCCAGGGTCATGGTGAGCACCGCTAGCAACCCGAACACGGTCTGATACTGCTCCTGGAGCGGTAGGAAGCCACCCACCAGGATGCGCAGCGTGAGCGCGAAGCCGGCCGCCTTGGAAGAGACGGAGAGATAGGCGGTAACCGGGGTAGGGGCGCCTTCGTATACGTCGGGCGTCCACATGTGGAAGGGCACCGCCGCGATCTTGAAGCCCAGGCCGGCGATGAGCAGGGCCAGGGCGATCATGAAGGCGGGGGAGAGGTCGCCCATGCGCCCGATGGCACGCGCCACGTCGGGCAGGTAGGTCGTGCCAGTGGTGCCGTAGACCAGGCTAATGGCGTAGAGCAGCAGCGCCGAGCTGAAGGCGCCCAGGATGATGTATTTCAGCCCCGCCTCGTTGCTCTTCAGATTGGTCTTGGCATACGAGACCAGCACGTAGCTGGAGAAGCTGAGCAGCTCAAGGGAGATGTAGGCGGTCAGGAGCTCGTTTGCCTGCGCCATCAGCACCATGCCGAGCGTGCCGCTGATCAGCAGACCGTAGTACTCGCCCGGGTGCGGCAGGAAGCGGTCGACGTAATCCAGGGAGATCAGCGCGACGCCGATCGACGCAAGCAGGAACGTGACGGTGAAGAAGACGGAATATTCGTCGATGCGGATGACGCCGGCGAAGTTCTCGCGCACGCCCCAGAACGAGACGGCTGCCGCCGCGCTGCCGACCAGGCCGGCGATGGTCACCCAGCCGATCAGCCACTTCTGACTGCGCGGCAATATGAGATCCAGCGCCAGCGCCACGAAGATCAGCCCCAGGAGCATCAAGTCCGGGGTGATCAGCGAGTAGTCGAGGTTGTTGATGTCGAAGGCCATCGCGTTACCGCACCCCTCCCACCCGCTCGATGATCGGCGCAGCCGACGCCTGGATCATGTTGGTGAACGGCGCCGGGTACACGCCCGCCCCAATCAGCGTCAGCACCAGGATCACCGCGGCGACCCACTCGTTGGGCAGCATGTCGTGCAGCCTGCCCCAACGCGGGTTAAATGCGCCGAAGAACGACCGCGCCATCAGGCGCAGGATGTAGGTCGCCGTCACAGCCACGGCAGCGACGCAAAGGATGCCGACAATGGGGTAGGTCTGGAAGGCGCCCAGGAAGATCAGCAGCTCGGCCACGAATCCGGACATCCCCGGCAAGCCGAGCGATGCCAAGCCGGCGATGGCGAAGAAGCCGACGAACCACGGCATGGTCTTGGCGATCCCGCCGAAGATGCCGATCTCGCGAGTGTGAGCCTGATCGTAGACGGAGCCAACCAGGGCGAAGAAGAGCGCTGTCATGATCCCGTGCGAGAACATCTGGAAGACCGCGCCGGTCAGCCCCATCAGCGAGAGCGTCGAGATGCCCACCACCACATACCCCATGTGGCTGACCGACGAGTAGCCGATGACGAACTTAAAGTCGCGCTGCGCCATGGCAGCGAACGCGCCGTAGACGGCAGCGATGGTGCCGAAGATGAGGAACAGCCAGCTCCAGTACTGCGCCCCCTCGGGCATGACCCACAGCGCGATGCGGATGACGCCGTACGCGCCGAGCTTCATCAGCACGCCAGCGTGCAGCATGGAGACGGCGGTGGGGGCAGCGACGTGGCCGTCTGGCGACCACGTGTGGAACGGCCACATGCCGGCCAGCGAGCCGAAGCCGATGAAGGCCAGGGGGAAGAAGACAATCTGGAACGTCGGCGGGAGCGTGCGCGATGCCTCGGCAAACGCCTCGATGTCGAACGTGCGCGAGCCGGTCTCGACGAAGAGCGCCAGCATCACCACCCAGATCAGGATGCTCCCGGCAACGAGCACCATGGTCAGTTTCATCGCCGCGTAGTCCTTGCGCGTGCTACCCCAGATGACGATCAGCAGGTACATGGGGAGCACGGCGATCTCGTACGCGAAGAACATGGCGAACAGGTCGAGCGTGACGAAGACGCCGAAGACCCCCGCCACCAGGATCAGCAGCAGCGCAAAGTACTCCTTGGGCCGGTCTGCGATCTTCCACGAGACGATGGAGCCGGTGAAGATCACCAACCCCGTCAGAAGGACCATGGGGACCGAGATGCCGTCCACACCGAGCTTGGCGCTGATGCCCAGCTCGGGGATCCAGTCGTAGGCCTCACGGAACTGGAAGCCGGCCGTCTGCCAGTCGTACTGGAAAAACACCTGAATCGAGAGCCCGAGGCTCACGGCGCTCGAAATCGCCGCAATCCAGCGGATGACCCACGGCCAGCGCCGCGGCGTCAGCATAATGAGGATCGCGCCGATGAACGGCGAGAGCGTGATGATCGAAAGCGTGCCCATCGCTGCCCTATGTGCCCGAAGCCCTCTCAGGTCCTACCAGAAGTTGAACTGGATGCCGGGGTACCACGCCATCACCACGGCGATGAGGGCGATCCCGACGATGAAAGCAAGTGCGTAGTGGTACACACGCCCGCTCTCGACGTAGCGGATCTTGTCGCCCGCCGCGACGGTCAGGTGACCCGGCCCGTCGATGACGCGATCGTTGATCACCTTGCGGTCAAAGGTGGCCGCCAGGCCGGCGGCGCCCAGGATGATCCGGTTGATGATCCACTGGTACGCCTCGTCGAAGTAGTACTTGTTGAACAGCGTGCGGTAGGCCCCCGGCAGACCGGCGCCCAGCGCCTCCGGCGAGAGCACCGGCTTGTAGTACATGATGGTGGCCAGTCCGATGCCGAGCAGAGCGGCCAGCGTCCCGGCGATGGCCAGGCCCCAGTTAAGAGTGGCGGTGTGGTGCTCGCCGAAGTGGACCGCCTCGCCGAACGGGTGGAACCCGGGGATCTGGATGCCAAACAGGTCGATGTTGGGGATGTTCAGCCAGCCTGACGCGACGGCCGGGATGGCGATCACCACGAGTGGCAGCGCCATGATCCAGGGGCTCTCGTGAGGCACGCGGCCGTGGCCCCCGTGGCCGGCGGTGTGCTCGTCGTGGACCCCATGGTCGGTGGCCATGGGGGAATGCACCGCGCCAGCGAGGTGCTCGCCCTGATTCTCGCGGTGAACGTCGGCCTCCTGTATCTCGTGCGAGCCGGCCGTGGTCGCGGCGACGACGCGCCAGCGCTCCGGGCCGAAAAAGGCGACATAGATGGCCCTGAACATGTAGAAGGCGGTCAGGAAAGCGCCAACCAGCAGAACGCCCAACACGACGTAATTGCCGGAGTCCCAGGCACCGGCAAGGATCTCGTCCTTGCTCCAAAAGCCCGCCAGGGGCGGGATGCCTGCCAGGGAGAGTGAGGCGAGAAGGAAGGTCCAGAAGGTGATCGGCATGTACTTGCGCAGGCCGCCCATATTGAAGATGTCGTTGGCGCGCTTGTCGTGGTGGCCGTAGACGGCTTCCATGGCGTGGATCATCGACCCGGCGCAAAGGAAAAGCAGCGCCTTGAAGAACGCGTGGGTGAAGAGGTGGAAGATGCCGGCGGTGTAGGCGCCAACGCCGAGCGCGGCGATCATGTAGCCCAACTGACTGACGGTGGAGTAGGCAAGGATCTTCTTGATCTCGCGCTGGGTGAGGCCGATGGTGGCGGCGAAGATGGCGGTGAAGGCGCCGACGGTGGCGATTACCGCCATGGTGACCTCGGACGCAACGAAGAGCGGGTAGGCGCGCGCCACCAGGTAGACGCCGGCGGCGACCATGGTGGCGGAGTGCACCAGCGCCGAAACCGGGGTGGGGCCGGCCATGGCGTCCGGCAGCCAGACGTGCAGCGGGAACTGCCCGCTCTTGCCCACCGCGCCCATGAAGACGAGGATGCCGGCGATCGTCACGATGGACGGGTCAACGCGCCCGGCCTGGATCTCGGCGAAGATGCGGTCCATGCGCCAGGTGCCGGTGTTGAGCCACAGCAGCGCCAGACCGATGAAGAACCCCACGTCGCCGATGCGGGTGGTGATGAAGGCTTTCTTGGCGGCCTCGGCGTTGTCGCGCTCGTGGTACCAGAAGCCGATCAAGAGGAACGAGCACAGGCCCACCAGCTCCCACGCCATGTACATCAGCAAGAAGTCGTAGGCGAGTACGAGCGTGAACATAGACGCGCAGAAGAGCGACATAACGGAGAAGAACCACCAGAAGCGGTTGTCTCCCTTCATGTAGCCCACGGCGTAGATCTGGATGAACGTGGCGAGGAAGCTGACGACGACCAGCATCATGATGCTGAGCCAGTCGATGCTCATCGTGGCCCAGAAGTCGTAGGCCGACCGGCCGCTGCCGATGGTGAACCACGGCACCTGGTCGAAGAGCAGCACGCGCTCGACACCAGTCGCCGCTGCCGCCCCGGCCGAGGAACCGCCCGGTGGAGCCACCACTGCGCTCAGGCCAGTGAAGATGACCTGCGACGGCGATGCATGCCCACCCCCGGCGAACGGAGCCAGGTGCGCGAGGCCATCGAACAGCGCGCCGAGCGCGATCAGCAGCGCCCCCAGGATCGCCAGGATTGAGAAGACAGCGGCG
>CADCTC010000233.1:0-4877 GCA_902805635.1 uncultured Chloroflexota bacterium | reverse complement strand
CATATTGCGGGAGTAGACGACGTTGATCAGAAAGGCCGCGGCGCACAGGACCGGGGCTAGCCAGGCGATTTGCATCTTAGTAGGCGGTGAGCAGTTGGCAGTAGGCTGAGGTAGTCGAAGCCGGGTGCATCACCATCTCATCGAGTCCACTTCGTCCACGTTGACCGAGGCGCGCATACGGTAGACGCGCAGCACGATGGCGAGGCCCAGGCCCAGCTCGGCGGCGGCGATGGTGATCACGAAAATGGCGAAGATGATCCCGGAGGCGCCCTGCGGGTCGACCCGGTTCGAGAAGGCCACCAGGTTCACCGCCACGGCGTTGAGCATCAGCTCGATTGCCATCAACACCAGCACGCCGTTGCGGCGCGCAAGCACGCCGTATACGCCGATGCAGAACATCATGGCGCTGAAGACCAGCACGTGCTCGAGGGGGACCATCACCGCATCTCCTGTGGGGTGCCCACTGCCCGCGCCACCGGCGGGCCTAACGCGGTACCCAGGCCGTCGGTCCCGCCGCCCGCGCCCTCGCGCGACTGCGCCACATCGGCGTCCTCGGTCGCGCGGGCAATCAGCAGCGAACCGATCAGCGCGACGAGCAGCACCACCGACGCAATCTCGAACGGCACTGCCCAGGTAGTGAAGAGCGGAGTGCCGATCTCGCCCGGCCCCAACCGCATCGGCTCACCCGGTCGCGCGCTCGGACGGCTCACAGAAGAAGTGGTCGTGGTAGAGGTGCGGCCCGCGGAGGGAGCGGCGGTGACCGTCGGGCGCGGGCCCAGCGGCAGGTCGCTGGGTCCGGTGGGCCACGTCGTCCCCAGCGCGCCGAAAGAGAGCACCCCCAGCAACAGCAGTGACCCCAGCGCCGCCATCGGCCAGCCCTTGTGCGTGATGGCCTGTGTCTCGCGCGGACGGGTAAGCATCAGCGCGAAGAGCAGCAGGATGCTGACGGTGCCGACGTAGACGAGGATCTGCACCAGCGCCAGGAAGTCCGAGAGCAAGAGCAAGTACACCAGGGCGGTCAGCCCCAGCGAGAGGATCAGCAACAGCGCGCTATAGACGATGCTCCGTGTCACCACCACGCCGAGCGACGCGACGAGAGTCGCGGCCGCGACGCCATAGAACACGACGGCCCCTAGGTCCATGTGTGCTCCGAGTTGTAGTGGTTAGCGCGCCGTCAGCGCCACTGCGAGGGGTCAATGGTGCCCATCACAGGGACGTCCTGCGGGTCTGGCTTGCCCATACGGCGCTGCACGCCGCGTGCGATCTTGACCAACTGGTCCTTGTCGTAGACCAGCTGCTGACGGTCGTAGGTGGAGAGCTCGAAGTGGGGCGACATCTCGTTCGCGTCGAAGGGACACACCTCCACGCAGATACCGCAGTACGAGCAGCGTCCAAGGTCGATGAAGTAGTCCTTGACGATGTTCTTCTTGGTGGTCTTGCCGCCCTCGTACTTTTCGCCGGTGAGGTGGATGCAGTCGTCGGGACAGGAGCGGGCGCAGATGTTGCAGGCGACGCAGACGATCTCGTCCACCTTGTCGTCCCACAAGAGTGACGGCGCGCCGAAGTAGCGCGGCTCCAGCGGCGGCCGCTCATACGGATAGAGGCGCGTGATAGGCGGCGTCAAGAACGACTTGATCGTCTGGACGAAGCCCCCAAGGATGCCTTTCATGGAGTTGTTTAACCCTCTCCCCCTAATCCCCTCTCAAGGGAGAGGGGGAATAGATTTCTAGCGGGACTATGTCCCCGCACCCCCGCCTGCGAGGGCAACCGGCGCAGCCGCCGGCACCGGGTCCGCAAGGCGCGGTACGTTGACCAACCGGATGCCGGTAGCTTGCGGGCGGCGGTTCATGTAGTTCATCAGGATGAGGATGATGGCCCCCATCACGACCAGCAGGCCGATGGCGAATGGCCAGAAGCCGAACTGCTGGTAGACCGCGGTCAGGATCAGGTTTGCGAAGGCGGCCGGCAGCAGGAACTTCCAGGCCAGCTCCATCAGCTGGTCGATGCGGATGCGCGGCAACGTGAAGCGCGCCCACTGGATGATCACCGTCAGCGTCAGCGCCTTGCCGAAGAACGCCATCACCCCCGCCCAATCACCGACCAAGCGGAAGAGCGTCGGACCGGTCTCGCCGAACGGGAAGACCGGAATACGCTCTGCAAAAGGGAAGAGCTCCGGGCCACCCAGAAAGAGCGCGGTGGCGAGACACGAGTTGAGGAACACCGCGGCGAACTCGGCCAGAAAGAACATGCCCCAGCGCATGCCGGAGTACTCGATGAACGGCCCGCCCACGATCTCCGACTCGGCGATAGCGATGTCGAACGGCGTGCGGTGCATCTCCGACATGGCCGTGATGAAGAAGATGAAGAACCCGATGGGCTGGAAGAAGACGAACCAAGCGCCAGCGCGCTGTACCTCCACCGCCTGCGCGATGGAGAGGCTCTCCGCCAGGATGCCGACCGACAGCAGCACCACCACCATCGGCAGCTCATAGCTGATGAACTGCGCCACGACGCGCGCCGCGCCCAGTAGCGAATACTTGTTGCCGGACGACCAGCCCGCGATCACCATGCCTAGCCCCTGGATGGAGGGGATGGCCACGATGTAGACCAGGCTCAGGTCAAACGGCCGCAGCGTCAGATTGAAGGGCCACAGCCCACCGAACGGCACCACCAGAAAGGTGAGGAAGACCGGCACGAAGATCATGTACGGCGCGATCTTGAAGATTGGCCTGTCCGCGATAGCCGGCGTGAGGTCTTCCTTGGTCAGCAGCTTGAGCACATCCGCCGGCGACTGCAGCGCGCCGTGCGGCCCGACATGGAGCGGCCCGCGGCGCAGCTGGATGTGCCCGCCGATCTTGCGCTCCAGCCAGATCTCGAACATCACGAAGAACAGGATGAAGTTCAGGAGGGCGAAGATGCCCAGGAAGTCGGCCAGCGAGAAACCGCCGACAATCGGGGCAATGAGGAACGCCGGCATCCAGTCCGGCGCCGGCAGCAAATAGGGGAGCTGCTGGACTTCCATGGTCTTAGCGGTCCACCTCACCCAATACGATGTCGATCGAGCCCAGGCCGAGCACGGCGTCGGCCACGTAGGCGCCCACGGCCAGATCGTTGAGCGCCATCAGGTTTACGAAGCAGGGGGAGCGGTACTTCACCCGGTATGGCGCCGACGAGCGGCCGTCCGAGACGATGTAGACGCCGAAGTCGCCGCGCGCGTTCTCGACGCGCTGGTAGGAGTCTCCCTTGGGTGGGCGGATCGCCTTGGGCGCGTTGCCCATGATGGGTCCCTTGGGGAGCTGCTTGAGCGCCTGCGAGATGATCCGCGTGCTCTGGTACATCTCCTGCAGCCGGATCAAGTAGCGCTCGTAGCAGTCGCCCTCGGTGCCGATGGGGATATCGAAGTCCACCCGGTCATAGAAGGAGTACGGCTCGGTACGCCGCAGGTCTACCGGCACGCCCGATGCGCGTAGCATGGGGCCGGAGCAACCGAGGTCGACCGCGCGCTCGGCGGAGAGCTTGCCCACGCCGCGCGTGCGCGCCAGGAAGATCTCGTTATCTGAGATCAGGCGGTCGAAGTCGTCGAGCGAGCGGAGGGTGGTGTCGAGCGCGAGCTGCGCACGCTGCACGAAGTCCACCGGCACGTCCTCACGCAGGCCGCCGATGCGGTAGTAGTTGGGGAACATGCGCTGCCCGCCCACCGCCTCGAAGAACTGGTAGAGCGTCTCGCGCAACGCAAAGGCATACATGAACGGCGTGGTAGCGCCCACGTCCGCTCCAAACGCGCCATAGAACATGGAGTGCGAGTTGATGCGGCCGAACTCGTCCATGATGAGACGGATCCACTCGGCGCGCTCGGGTACCTGCACACCCATGAGCTTCTCGACCGCCAGCACGTACGCGTGCTCGTTGGGCCACACCGAGAGGTAATCGGTCCGGTCCAGCCAGATCATGGCCTTGCGGAACCCCTCGACGTCACCCGACTCGCCCAGCTTCTCGGCGCCGCGGTGCAGGTAGCCGATGAACGGCTCGAGGCCTTTGACCTTCTCGCCCTCCAGCTGGAGCACCATGCGGAACACTCCGTGGGTGCTGGGGTGCTGGGGGCCCATGTTGATGGTCATCTCCATGGTCTCCAGGTTTTCTTCCTGGGACACCACTTCGACTCCCGGTGCGCCATACGGTGGCGCGGCGTGAGGCAGCTCCGTCATACCACCCACGGCTGGACGGTCCGGAGTCACGATGGCCATGCGGGTTATTCCTCCTCCGGGAAGCCGTAGATTCCCGGTGGCTCTTTGGGTCGCAGCGGAAAGCGCTTGAGCAGGATGGGACCGGGCACGACCCGCCCTTCCTCATCCTTTTGCAGCAGCAGCGGCTCGAGCTTGGGGTGGCCGTCGAAGCGGATGTTGAACATCTCGGCGGCCTCGCGCTCGTGCCAGTCGGCGCCGGCCCACACCGGCGTCACCGTAGGCAGCCCGTGCCCTTCGCCGGGGACGCGCGCCTTGAGCACGCACTTCTGGAGCAGGCGCGTGCTGAAGAGGTGGTAGACCACCTCAATGCCGTCAGCCTGGTAGTCCACGCCAGACAGGCAGCGCAGATAGTCATATTGAAGGCGCTCGTCGTACTTGGCACGGCGGGCAACTTCCTGTACCTGCTCGGCGGGCACCGTCACCGACACCTCGTCGACGGAGGTGCCGAACTCAGCGCCGAGCCCTTCTAGAGCCTGTTCGAGCGACTCGCGCACGGTCGCCATGGGCCGCAGCCCGGGCGCCTCACGCACACTCGCCGGGACCGCGCCCCTGGCGGCGGGTCGCGCACCACCCGCGGCACCGGGCACAGCGCGGGGAGGGGCGGGACGCGCCGCGGGCGCAGCGGCGGCGGCC
>CADCTC010000232.1 GCA_902805635.1 uncultured Chloroflexota bacterium | reverse complement strand
AGGGCCACGGCGGCTCGCCGCCGTGCGCCGACACCTTCCCGCCACAGAGCGCGCCGCAGACCCCGCCGGGGACGGACCTGTCGCACCAGAGAGCTCATTCTCCCCACCACACGCGCCGTCCTGAGTCCCGCCAGAACAAGGGGCACTCCCCTGGCACCGGCAGCGGCATGTTCATCGCGTCTTTCCCTTCGTCGCGCTACTCACGGTGCTGGCGGCGCCGCGCCCTCACCTGATGCGGGCGTACTGTGTGAGTCTGGTGAGCCCTCGCGTGCGTGCCTCTGGCGACCGAACACCCAAAGGATGCTTCAATCTAGTCGTCGCCTCTGCAGTTGCTCCCACTGCAGGCGTGCCCTCCAGCCGCAACAGGACCCCCCACAACGCCCACTTTGACGCTGCGTTGGAGGCCAGGACATCGAACGGCTAGGGCACACCGGGCGCTGATCTTTGGGGTGCTCAGAGTGCGAACTGCGCAGCCGGACGCTGCACAGATCCGCCCCCTACGGCCGCCTGCGGTGCCGCTTCCCCTTGCGCTGGTCTGTCGCCGCTGGGAGTGGGGTTGGGCTGGCGGGGCGCTGCGCGTCTTCGTTGATGCCGTGGACCAGGCCGGCGCCGGGGGCGGTGGCATCCTGGAGCTCGACCCGCTCGTGGCGCGTGGTCTCGGCCACCTCCTGCTCCTCGGTCACCTCGCGCTTGCGGATGCGGAGCTCCTCCTTGAGCACCAGCCGCTTGGTCACGACCAGCTCCTCCTCCATCACTGAGATCACCAGCCAGCCGTCCTCCTCGCGCTGTGGGACCGGCGCCTCGACCACCCGGTTGACCGCCACGCGCTGAACGTCAACGTGCTCGCGCCGCACCGGCTGGCGCACCCGCTCCTCGCGCTCGTCGACCCGCCGGTGGACGCGCAGCTCGCCCAGATCGACGGCTCGTGTGTCCGGCACCAGCCGCTCTTCCAAGATAGGTATGCGTAGCGCGCTACCCTCCTGCAGGACGCCCTGGGCGGCGATCGTCTCTTGCGGCACACTCAAGGCCTGATCTAGTGCCTCCTGCCGCGTCACCCGCAGGCGCACCTCGTTACGGCCGGGGATCGCCTCCACCAGGTCGGCGGCTACGACTACCCGCTCATCCGTCCACCCCCGCCGCACCACCAGGTAGGCCAGCTCCCCCGTCTCTGGACGCACCACCACCTGCTCCACCACGCCGAGGCGGCCGTCGCGCGCCTCCACGCCAGCGCCGGGCTCGACGGGGGGGCCGCCACCGATTTGCGCGTTCATTGCACACTCCTTCTCCAGTGTCGATCACTCATAGTTCATGAACCGGGCGATGAACAGGCAGGCCGCCAGGTGGCCTGCCGCTACGCGGGGCAGCTCCCTCGATCGCTCCTGCGTCCCGGGGCAGCGACTGCGGTTGCGGCCGCCGTGTCTCTGCCCGGAAGAGCCGGGCGGCAGCTCACCGGCGCCGGGGCTGGTCGGAGCCTCCCGTGCAGTATCCGTGCCTGTGGCTCACGCGTGGCTGCCGGTGGTGCACTCAGGCGGCCACACGGTCTTCCCCAACTCGCCAAGGACGCCAGAGGAGCGGCGGGGCGTGTGGCGCGGTGGCCCTGATCATGCAGTCTCGCGACGGCTTCACGCGGGTGTGGACCGGCGTGTCGCCCTGGAAGAACGGTAGGGTGGCGCGCAGTGCTGGTGCCTGCCGCTCCGAGACTGGTGGTGCCTGCGGCGCGGTCCGGGATCGCGCCGCCACATGAGCAACGAAGGAAGAGGACTCGATGGACGCAGCAACGGGGACGGTACAGGACTGGGGGCAGGCGATCCTGCTCGCCCTCACGCGGGCGCTGAGCGACCTGATGGCCTTTGTGCCGCGGCTGCTGGGGGCGCTGGTGCTGCTGCTGGTGGGCTGGCTCATCTCGCGCGCGCTGGAGGCCCTCGTGGCGAAGGGGCTGCGCGCTGTGCGCTTCAACCAGATCGCCGACAAAGCGGAGATCGACCAGTTCCTCGCCACGGCCGGGGTGCGCATGGACCCGTCCTCCGTGGTGGGCAAGCTTGTCTACTGGTTCGTGATGCTCAGCTTCGTCATCAGTGCCTTCGGCGCGCTGGGCCTGAGTCAGGTGGAGGGGGTGCTGGCCGGCATCATCGGCTTCATCCCCAATGTCATCGTGGCGCTGGTGATCCTGTTGCTGGGCGCACTGGCCGCCAACGTTGTGGCCAACCTGGTGCGCGGCTCCGTGGGCACCGCCCGCGTCGGCGATCCCAACCTGCTGGCCATGATCGCGCGCGGCGCCATTCTGGTGTTCGCGGTCATCATGGCCATGGACCAGCTGGAGATCGCGCCGACCATCATCACCACGCTGTGGACCGCCCTGATCGGTATGTTCGCCGTCGCCGGCGCCCTCGCCTTTGGGTTGGGCGGCCGTGACCTGGCGCGCCAGATCCTGGAGAACGCCTACCAGAAGGGGCAGGAGAAGGCCCAGGATGTCAAGCAGGCGGTGCAGGAGACGGGCTCCGCGCCGCAACGCCCCTCGGGACCGTCGAGGCCTTCGGGGCCGGATGGCGCTGGCACCCAGGGTGCGCCGGAGATCCGCCGAGTGGTCTGAGTGACTTACGCCCACCGCCCACCACGCCGCTGGGGCGGTGATGCGGACCCTGGCACCCAAGCACTGTTGGCAGCACACGCAGTCAATTCACATTCGCTGAACCAAAAAGGAGCACACCATGGCACAGGTAAACGCGTCCCAGCTGCGGGAGGGCATGGAGGTTCACAGCGGCGAGGGCCAGTCCCTCGGCACTATCGAGCGCATCGACCGTGACTCGATTACGGTGCGCGGTCAGCAGTACGAGTTCACCTCCATCGAGCGGGTGGAGGGCAACCGGGTGCACCTCACCCGCCAGGTGGGCGCCTCCGTCGACTCGGACCGGACGCGCGCCGGGAGTGGCGGCGCGGGCGCCGCGGCCGGAGGCCATGCGCAGGGTGAGCTGCGGGTGCCGGAAGTAGCGGAGCGCCTGGGCGTGGAGAAGCGCCAGGTAGAGACCGGCGAGGTGAGCGTGCACAAGACCGTGCGCGAGGAGCAGCAGACCGTGCCCGTGGAACTGGAGCGGGAGGAGGTCAGCGTGGAGCGCCGCGAGGTGGGGGAGCGCCGCCTGGCGCCCGGCGAGGCCGCGGCAGCGTTCGAGGAGGACACCGTCCGGGTGCCGGTGCGGGGCGAGGAAGCGGTCGTCACCAAGGAGGCCGTGGTCACCGGTGAGGTGGTGGTCGACAAGGAGCGCACCACCGAGCGCCACGAGCTGGGTGACACCGTGCGCCGCACCCACGTCGAGGTGGACGACGGCCAGCCGCGGGGCCGCTCCGGCGCCTAGCCGCTCAGGGCAGGTAGGGCCAACGGAACGTCCGAGTACGAGGAGGACCCCGCCTACCTAGCCCGAGTCACCAGCCGGGTGCACCAGCAGCAGCCCGCCTGCTCGGGCACCTGCTGGGCGGTGGGAGCTCAGGCGGGGGACGCGGAGCCGCCCCGTCGCTCGCGTGGCCGCGCGGCTGCGTCCGCAAAGACAGTGGGACGGGTGGTTGCGGAAGCGACACGCGGCGTGGTGGCTGTCGCGTACAACGTGCGAATACAAGGAGGGTGCTATGGCAGCAGTTACTGGGTCACAGTTGCGGGAGGGGATGGAGGTCCACAGCGGCGAGGGCCAATCCCTCGGCACCATCGAGCGCATCAACCGTGACTCGATCACGGTGCGCGGTCAGCAGTACGAGTTCACCTCCATCGAGCGGGTGGAGGGCAACCGGGTGCACCTCACCCGCCGGGTGGGCGCCTCCGTGGACACCGACCAGCGGTCTGGCCCGGCCGGTCGCTCCGACCGAGTAGTCGAGGCGCAGGGTGAGCTGCGGGTGCCGGAGGTGGAGGAGCGCCTGGACGTGGAGAAGCGCCCGGTGGAGCTGGGCGAGGTGCGCATCGACAAGCGCGTCACCGAAGCGGAGCAGACGGTGTCGGTCGAGCTGGCGCACGAGGAGGTGCGTGTCGAGCAGCGGGCCACCGAGGCGCGGCCCGCCACCGAGGCCGACCTGCGCGGCGCCTTCCAGGAGGGCACCATCCGCGTGCCGGTGCGGGGCGAGGAAGCGGTGGTGAGTAAGCAGGCCGTAGTGACCGGCGAGGTGGTGGTCAACAAGGAGCGCACCACCGAGCGCGAGGAGGTCTCCGAGACCGTGCGGCGCACCCACGTCGAGGTAGACGACGATCAGCGGCGGGAGGGGGACCGGCCGCAGACACAGCCGCAGACGGGCGCCCGGGCCGCTCCCACGACCGGAGCCGCCGCTGCCGGGGGTGCGGTGGGTGCGGTGGGCGCGGGTGCGCCAGCCCGCGGGCAGATCACCGAGGGGCTGGAGGTGGTCAGTGCGGACGGCGAGCGGCTGGGGCGGGTCAAGGAGCTCCGGGAAGAAGACTTCCTGCTCGACCGTTCCGGCCAGCGTGACCTCTACGTGCCACTCGGAGCCGTGGCGCAGGTGACTGGCACGCAGCTGACCCTGAGCACTCGGGCGGATGAGGTCGACGGCATGAACTGGCCCAAGCCGTCGCTGCTGTGAGCTCCGACGCGAGATGCTGCTCCTTGCTCATAGGGGCAGCACTGCCTGCTGGCCCCGGTGTCTACCGCGTGCGGCGGCAATCGGGCACCAGTGTGGCACGGCACCAAGATCCGGCGGCCTCGGGCGGGTAGACCGTAGCTGCCTGTTCTCAGCGGCGCTCCCGGAGACCGTCCAGGAAGGCGTCGAGGCGCTTCCGCGCCCCGGTCACGTCGGCGGCGCCTGTGACTGTTGGGCCACCGCAAGTACGGGCGTCCGCAGCACTCCGGCTGAAGTCACTCCGCGTCCTTGCTGACGCCAGCTCCCGCGGCGGTCACGCTACCGGGGTTTTACGAAAGAGATCTCTATGAGGGGTGGGGCCGCGCGAAGACCGGGGGATACCAGCAGATCACGCTAGGTGTCGAGCGCCCCGTCCGCGAGCAGACGGACCGATGCAACCCGCAGATCGTCCATCGCCTCCACCCGGAGCGTGCGCCCTGCCACTGCGATCTCGTCCCCTGCTTCCGGGATGCGCCCCAAGCGTGTCATCACCAGCCCACCGACCGTGTCCACGGCATCGTGGTCTGCTTCGCTGAGCCGGATGCCGGTCTGTTCCTCCCACTGGTCGAGTCGTGTTAGGCCGTCCAGCACGAGCGATCCGTCTACCGCCCCGACAGGCGGCGCAGTCGCATCGGTATCGCCCCGCTCGTCGCGCATCGGACCGACCAGGGCCTCCACCAGATCATCAAAGGTGAGCACGCCGGCAGTGCCGCCGTACTCGTCAATAACTATCGCGAAGTACTGGCCCGACACGCGCATCTCGTCCAGCACGTCGTCCGCCGGTTTCGTCTCCGGCACCGTCATCACCGGCCGGAGCAGCGGCCGCACGGACACTACGCTGCCGTCCCCGCCACTGGTCGTGAGGGCGTCATAGAAGTCAATCGCGTCCAGCACCCCCACCACATGATCCAGGCTGTTCTCATAAATCGGCAGCCGGTGGTGGCGGCTGGTGCGAATCCGCCGCAGGCACTCCTCGACACCTGCGTCCAGCCCCAGGGCGTCTACTTCCGTCCTGGGGGTCATCAACGCCCCCGCGGTGAGGTCGGCAAACGAGAATGCCCTGGCGGCGATCCGTGCCTCCGACTCCTCCACCATGCCCGCCTTCTGGCTGCCGGTGACCAGCATCCGCAGCTCCTCCACACTGTGCGTCATCTCATGGCCCGCCGCCGCGTGCAGGCCGAACAGCTTGAGCACGCCGTTCCCCACGCTGTTGAGCAGGGCGATGGGCCACCGGAACACGACCTCGAAGATTTGCAGCGGGCGGGCGACCCACAGGGTGGTGCCCTCCGGGGCCTGGAGCGCCAGCCCCTTGGGGGCAAGCTCCCCGATCACGATGTGCAGCATGGTGATGATGGCGAAGGAGATGCCGACCGCGATGCCGTGCGAGGCGGCGGGCGCGAACTGGCCGATCAGCGCCTCCAGCGGCGGCTCGACCAGATGGGCGAACGCAGGTTCTCCCAACCAGCCGAGCGCCAGGGAGGCCATCGTGATGCCAAGCTGGCACGCGGCGATATAGGTATCCAGGTGCCCCACCACCTGCTGCGCGGCCTTCGCGTTGGCCTTGCCCTCAGCGGCAAGCTGATCGAGGCGGCTGCGCCGTACTCCAACAATGGCGAACTCGGTGGCCACGAAGAAGCCGTTCGCAAGTACCAGCACGACGACCGCGACA
>CADCTC010000231.1 GCA_902805635.1 uncultured Chloroflexota bacterium | reverse complement strand
AGGTCATCTTCGGCACCGCGCTGGACCCGCGCAGCGGCGACGCCGTGCGGATCACCGTCATCGCCACCGGCTTCGACCCACCGCCCTCGCTCCCGCCGCCCCGCCGTGGTGGAGGAGGCCCCGGCAGGGCGTAGCCGCGCAAGGGCCACCTCAAGCGGCCCAGGCCGGCCGGGCGCCGGGCGGGACGCTCTACCCCGGGATGTCCCGTGGCCCGGATCAGGCGGGCAGCATGCCTCCTTCAGTCGGCTGTCTGCGGCTTCGGGCCGTCCGCTGCGCCGTCGGGCTGCGGGCTTTCCCCGGCAGCCGGCGCCGCTGGGGCGGGCGCCGTTGCCGCTGCGGGACCACCGGCGGCGCTCCCGGACCAGCACCGCAGGAGTTCGCGAATTTGTCTGGTGCTGGTAGGGTTGGGACCTGATGCCCACCTGCCCCTTCTGCCGCCGGCGGGCGTCCAAGCGAGACGGCCATGACGGCGCCGGCCGCCAGCGCTACGCCTGCCGCCCCTGCGGAAAGGACTTCACCGAGCGCTCCGCGTCAGCGTTCGCCGGCTACCGCTGGCCGGCGGAGGTGATCCTGCTGGCGGTGCGCTGGTCCCTGAGCCATCCCCTGTCTGCCGCGAGCGTGATGGAGCTCCTGGCCGAGCGGGGCATTAACGTGTCCACGCGTACCGTCCTGCGCTGGGTCCAGACCTTCGGGCCGCTGCTGGCCGCCGAGGTCCGGAAGCACCGCCGGCCCCTGGGCACCAGGTGCTACGTGGATGAGGTGTTCTTCTTCCGGGAGAAAGCCAAGCGGTACCTGTACCGGGCGGTGGACGAGACCGGCCAGGTGGTGGACGTGCTCTTCCGGCAGCATCGGGACACCGACTCGGCGGGGTCGTTCTTCCGGCAGGCGCTGGCGCGCACCGGCTGGCACCCCACGCAGGTGATCAGTGACCACCACCAGCCGTACGTCAAAGCGGTCCAGGCGGTGCTGCCAGAGGCCGAGCACGTCCGGACGTGGCTGCGCCGCGCGAGAGGCGAGACCACCAAGCCGATCGAGCGCAGCCACGTCTTCGTCCGCGACCGCCTGCGCGGTGCCCGCGGGGTCAAGACGCTGGCCACGGGGCAGCGGTTCTTCGAGGGCTTCGAGGCGCTCCACGCGCTGCGGCGAGGGCACGCGCACCTCGCCATGTTCGTGCCGGGCTACGATCCTGCTCGTGCGACCCGCCACGAGGGCATCCGCGCGGTAGCACGCGCCGTCACCGCGCTCGGTGCGCATCTCATCAAAGCGACCACCGCAACGGCGTGACCAGCGCCCCGAGCGCGCCGCCCCGACCCGCCGCCTCGTTCAGACGCAGGCGGCGGGAGTGGTGCCGGGCGCCTTTTTTCACCCACGTCGGCCCCTGGATGCTCACCGTGATCGCGCAGCCGTGCCCCGCCGCGACCCCACAGCACCCATCAACGTCGTGAACTCGTCATCCGCGTGTGCAGCTGGTGTAGCAACCAGGCCCAGCGCCTGGAGATGGCACTGTGGACCCGCATGCCGCCGGTACTAGTGAACGCGCTGCGGGAGGCCGGGTACACCACGGACGGACTCTGCCCTGACTGCTGGCGCGCCCGCGCCGGTATGCACGGCGTCCGCCTCCCGCGCTTCGCGGCGGTGGACCACGCCATACAGGAGCTTCCGGACCACCACGGCGATCCGTTCGCGGCCCTGGCGGAGCTCGGAGACGAGGGCGCCTGACGGGGTGCTGCCCCTACGTCGGCACGATCCGCCAGCACAGCACCGCGCGGTGGAGCGCCCTGCTATTCGATCAGGCCGCGCCGCCGTGCATTTGAGACGGCCTGGTCCAGATCGGCCGCACCCAGGTGACGCGCGGCACTGTCCAATGTCCCGTCCACCTCCTGGGCGGTCATCCCCAGCACATCGGCGAAATAGTCCCCCAGTTGCGCCCGAGTGTAGCCCCGCGAGTGGAGCAGCAGGAATAGCAGCTCGCGAGGCCGCAGCCCCACACCTGGACCTGGCTCCGCGGGCTCCCGCAGCTCGGATGCGTCGGGAACTGTGGCACTGGTCGTCATAAGGTGCAGCCACTACAGCAAGCTCAGTGCCTACAGCCAGGCACCCTGTCCAAGCGCACCTGGCTGCCGGTGCGGGCGAAGTTGCTCCCGCACCGGCACGTGCCGCCGGGATTGAACGCGCGGGGATCACTCATCCTGAACCTGACCTCCTGTGCGTACGGCTGTGATTCCCCGCTGGGCCTGCCTCACCGTCTCTGTCGGGCGGCTCTGCTCGCTCGGTCTCGGCGTGCCGGGCACTCCCCTGCCGCACGCTCGTTCCGTCCTCGTCGAGTGGGACAGCCGCGCCCGGCGCTGCCCGGAGTGGTCCGGTCTGCGCCTCGGCGAGCCCCATCCGCACGCCAGCTGATTCGCGAGACCGAATCGTTGGCGCTGTCATTGAGACAACGCTGCACCGGTGCCTATTGCTCCCACTCGGTCGGAACGCCTGCTGTCAGGTTCGGCCGGGTAGGCTGCGAATTCAAATGGCAGTACCGAATCTGGACCGGATCACAACCCTGGCAGCGTAGAGTCGGACGACGATGGCGCGACCTACCAAGCCCGGCAATCGAGGCAGACCACAGGCCGTACACGTCACGCGGCACGGCTGGCTGGCGGCGCTGCCTGCCCTGCATGCGGTGCTCCTCATCTGTGCAGTGCTTGCCCGGCGGTGGGAGGCCGCACCGCCGCCGGCAGGGCCCACGGGAGGAGGCGCGGGCGTGCTCCAGGCGGTGGCTGCCCTCGTGATCGCCTTCATGCCGTGGCTGTTCCTGCCGCTCCCGCTATGGATAGCCGTCGCGGTACTCGGGGCGGGCCGCAGCTGGGTGGCTCCGCTGGCGAGCGCGCTCCCCTGGATCGTGTTCGGTGCGCTGTACGGCGAGCTGTTCTTGCCTCGCGCCGGGCAGGCGCCCGGCGTGGTGGCGCGGGGCTCCGCCGAAGCGGCGGCCGAAGGCAGCACGGTGCGCGTCATGACCTTCAACATCACGGCCCGGCCCAAGCCGCTGGACGGCGTGATCGCCGCCATCCACGACGCAGACCCGGATGTCGTGCTAGTACAGGAGCTCTCAGCTGCCGCAATGCCGGCGATGGCCGCGGGGCTCGGAGGTAGCTACCCCCACCTGCGGCTGCGGCCGGAAATTGGATGGGCGGGCACGGGCCTGTGGAGCCGCCACCCGATAGTAGGCGAGGAACCCTGGGCGGGCTCCCACCGCGACGCGCAGTGGCAGCACGCGGTGGTCTCGGTCCGGGGGCAAGCGCTCCACGTGGTCAATCTGCACCTCACCACGCCGACGGTCCTCCACCGTCGCGTGCCGGTCTTGGACGTGCCCGTGATCGTCGGGCCGGCATCACACTGGCGGTTTCACGAGGTCAGTGTGCTCGTGCCGCAGCTGGCGTCGCTGATTCGTTCGGGTGAGCCACTAATCGTGGCCGGAGACCTCAACTTCACGGATCAGGCTGGCGATTACAGGCGCCTGCGTGCAGCGGGGCTGCAGGACGCCCACCGGCGTGTGGGATGGGGGTTCGGACACACCTTCCCCACCGGGGCGACCCAGATACGTGGGATCCGCGGGGAGTGGAACATCCCATTGCCGCTGCTTCGCCTCGACTACCTACTATCGTCGCCGAGTGTCACGCCCTACGCCACAACTGTGGGGCGTGACTCCGGCGGGTCAGACCACTATCCCGTGATTGGTGACTTCTGGATGCGTGCTGGAAACGCTGGTGCGGGTGGCGCACCACCTGGGGCCTCACGCTGACGATGCTAGTGAGGCCGGGCCGCGAGGCGCGTTCCGTACGTGACGGCGCATGGGGCGAGGCGCCCGCGCGTGATCCATGGGTACCGGAGGCTGGCGGACAAGCTGGACCTGCTCGACTCGTGGACAGGTGGCAACCGCCCCAATGAGCGGCCTCGCCTGATCGGGCAAGGGGCAGCAGGAACTGACTTCAGGCCTGGTTTGTCTGGCGCAACTTGGGTGCAGTCACCCAGTTGTCGGGCTGCTGTCACAGGGCGGGAGGCCGCGGTGTTCTCCTGGCGTGGACCTGACGCACGGGGGCACGCTCTTCGCGTAGAGTTCGACTGCGGACTCAGCCGGTGCTACAGCGAGGACACCTTCGTCTTCGCCACCAGCGTCCACACCTACCTTGTGCGGCGCGAGCAGGTGGTGGGCCTGGAGGAAGACGCCAACCACATCGTCACCACATCTTCCGCGACCTCCAGCTCCTGGACGGATGTATCCCAGGCACCTTTGACGGCAGAGCAATCATGCCCCTCTCATCGACGGCATGGAAACGGCGACTCCGATGGGGGCTCATCCTGGTGGGGAGTGCTTCCGCGCTGCTCGTGTTCGCGAGTCTGGCCGGGTTGCTCGCGCTGCTGCTCGTGTCGACTCCCCGGAGTGAGCTGCCCGCCGTCCGCGACACGGGGCGGGAAGTGATCAGCGCGCTGCTCGCCGGGGACGAGGCGCGGTGGGCGGCGCTACTCGTGCCCGAGGAGGCTGGCGGCGTCCCTGCGGCCCTGCGCGGCTACCTGCGAGAGTACCAGCGCCTCATGCCCGGGTGTCGCGGGGTCCCGGTAGAACACGCCGCCAGGGCGGTCAGCGGCGGGCACGACGGCGCCTTCTTTGAGGCGCGCTTCGCGAGCGCGTGCGTGGCGCGCGAGAGCCAGCCGTGCGACACCATCGGCTTCGGCATGCGGCGCATCGGCGAGCGCTGGTACGTGGCGACCATCGACCGCGGCGCGTGCGATGTAGATCTCCAGCCCGCCGCGTGATCGCGCGCCGTCACGATAGGCCACGACGGACCCGCCTTCCGGCCCCTCCTCCAGCGCCAGCAAGGCCATCCCACGCGCGCCTTTGTGAGAGTCGCTCCTGGCCGTGTTCGTACGGGGCGGACTGGCGGGTGCCGGCCCCCCCACGCGGACCATCCCCGCCTTCTCCATCACCCGCCAGCTGCCGGGATTGCGCAGCAGACCCTATCGCACGCCAGCCCAACCACTGCTGCGCCCGCAACCTGCGGTTAGTACATCCGTCCTACTGTGCGGATACCCCGCGGGGACCTGCAGGTTCCCGAAGACCGGCACACAGAAGGATCAGGAGTACAGATGGAATCACTGGCACGCGCGCTGCACCCCCGCGGCGAAGACCTGTCGGCCTACACCGATCACGCGCTCGGCGCGTCGACCCGCGCCGCCGTCGAGCGACACCTGGACACGTGCGCGCGGTGCGCAGCCACGGCTCTGGCGTATGGTCGGATCAGCCGCTCCTTGCGCGAGCTGCCGGAGGTGCCGGCGCCCGCGACGCTCGGCGAGGTCCTCAGGCGCGTGCGCTTTGGCCCGCAGCACAGGCGTCCCCGGCACACGGGCATGCTCGGGCTCATCATCCGGAACCTCTGGTCCGCGAGCGTGTCCGCGGCCTCATAGCGCGGACCTCTGACGACAGTCGATCGTCAGGGGCACGACCATTACCGTGCCCGCGGATACAGGTCCAGCGCTACCGCGTCCACCGCCCGGCGGCGCGCGCGGTGGAAGGTGCCCTCGCTCAGGACGTACCGCTGCATGATCTCCTTGTTGGGGCGCCCCTCCACGTACGCCTCGTGCAGCACCAGGAAGTGCAGCCATCCTCCGGCAGCCCCGTGCGCCCCAGGGTTCGGCCGTGCCCCCGCCGGCCGCAGCCGCGCGATCGCCCCCGCCAACTCATCCCGCAGCCGCGCCGCCCGCTCCAACGCGCCGCCGGCCCCTTGGCCGGGAACGCTGCCGGGAACGCTGGGGACTAACACCTCCAGCAGCGGATGCCGGCTCAGCTCCGGCACGCTGTTCAGCCGCCGCAGCGCCCCCTCCACCAACACCCGGAACTCCGCCGGCGCTGCCGCTTCTGCGTGAGGCTGTATCTCTCCAGCCACACTCGTCCCCAGCTCTCCCCGTTGCGCTCCCCCACTGGCCGTCTGGCCCTGAGGCGCCCGCTCCGCTTCCGCCACAGTGCCCGGCACCTCGTGTCTCCCCTCTCCTGCGGGAGAGGCCGGGGGCCCATGCAGCGCATGGGCGGCGGGGGTGAGGTCCCCGTGCACCATCACCATGTCCGCCATGCTCTCGCGCACCTCCACCAGCGCGGAGAGCTCGTCCGGCTGGCGCACCACCCGCGCCGCCAGCGCCCGCAGCCGGTCCCGCAGCGTGCCCCGTGCCGGCCCATACACCAGCCGCTCCAGCCACAGGCTCTGCCGGCTCACCAGCACGTGCGTCGCCATGGCCACCAGCACCAGCGGCAGCCAGCGCGACACCCACGCGCCCAGCACCCCTTCACCGCGCGGCAGCAGCCCCGCCGCCAGCAGCGTGTACGCTCCCACCACACCCGCCATAGATAAGGAGAACGCGATCACGTCTCCCGCCACGACCTCCCCCGCCACCAGTGCTCCGTAGCGCGCGATGGTCCACCCCATCACCAGCATCCCCGCGATCAGCAGCACATCGCCCGGGATCCCCGTCAGCGCCAGGTCGCTCGACGCCATGCCGAGGTACCCCGCCGCCGCCAGGAACAGCAGCGCCGTCAGCAGCAGCCACCGCCAGCGCGCGCGCAGCGGCGTCCCCGCCGCGCTTGCCCGCCAGAGCGCCACTACGTTCCACAGCGCCCACAGCGAGGACCCCACCAGGTACACGCTGTATGCCGGGAACAGCGGCCCCGGGGCGCTCGCGCGCTGCTCCTGCGTTGGCCCCGGCGCAAACTGGCCCGCCGGCCCCCACACCCGCACCAGGTCCGTGAACATCCCCGCCGCCGCGAAGAACAGTCCCAATCCCAGGCCCAGGATCGCCGCTACCTGGAACGCGCCCCGCAGCCGCCCGCGCTGCGCCTCCGGCCCCTCGTCGGCCGCCAGCGCGGCCGTCAGCGCCAGCCACAGCGCCGGCAGCAGCGCCGGCCCCAGCCACGTCGCCCGCAGCAGCAGCGTCGCCGCTTCCATGGAGTGCGCCACCAGCGCCAGCCCGACCCCACCGTGGTAGACCACCAGCGCCGCCATCGCCAGCGCCGCCAGCACCGGCACCCGCGTCCACCCGCCCCGCGTCAGCACGTACAGCGCCAGCGCCCACTCCAGCACCACCCCGGCGCATACCAGCGCACTCTCCGCCACGTCCAGCGTCATCACGCGGTTGGTGCTCGCTTCAGAACCTCCGTTCGCCCTGAGCTTTTCGAAGGGCATGGTTCGACAAGCTCACCACGAACGGGGGAAGTAAGACCACCTCTTAACCCCCATGGCCCCCAGGAACACGGCACTGCAAACATTGCGCTCCCAGTGTGGCAGTTTTTGGCACCCCTACGTCACCCCATGGCATCCTGCGCCGTGCACAGTTAGGACAATCCCTGGTTAGTCCGCTGCCGCGCCAGCTGGCGTGACCACACGTCCCTCTCTTGTGGGAGAGGGACAGGCCGAAGGCCAGGGTGAGGTCCAAAGGAACCCAACCATGTACACCCATCTCCACGAAATCATCCTCGACCGCGCTGCCCGATACCCGGAAGCCATCGCCCTCGGCTCGCAGCAGGGCCTCGCGTGGAAGACTGTCACCAGCACCCAGCTGCGTGACGCCGTGGACACCCTGGCCGGCGAACTCGCCGCCCTGGGTGTCACCCACGGCGACCGCGTCGTCGTCTGGGTTCCCGGCGCCTGGCGCGCTCCCGTCTTCCTCTTTGCCCTCTGGAAGCTCGGCGCCATCGCCGTCCCCTTCGACCGCGAGATGAACCCCGACGCCGCCGAGCGCATCATCGCCGCCGTCGAGCCCCGCCTCATCATCGCTGGCCACGGCGAGCGCCCCCCCTGGGCGACCAATGCCCAGGTTGAAGAATGGTGGGACCCTGGCTCCCGCCCCGCCACGGCCGCTAGTGGTGAGCCCGTCGAAGCACACCCCTCCACGGGCTCCCCGCAAGCGGTCGGGGCGGCGCTCAGTACTCGGCACTCAGCACTCGTTACTCCCACCGACCTCGCCGCCATCTTCTTCACTTCCGGCACCACCGGCAGCCCCAAGGGCTGCATGATCACCCACGCCAACCTGTGCTCCCAGGTGGACGCTCTGGGCGACAACATCCCGCTGGACACCGAGTGCCGCCTGGCCAGCATCCTGCCGCTGTCGCACCTCTTCGAGATGACGTGCGGGCTGCTCTACCCGCTCGCGTGCGGCGCCGCCATCCACTACGTGCCCAGCCGGCGCGGCCCGGACATCGTGCGCGTGCTGGCGGAGCAGCGCATCACGCACATGATCGGTGTGCCGCAGCTGCTCACGCTGATGGGCAACACTCTGGAGCAGCAGCTGCGCGCCAAGCTGCCGGCGGCGGTGTACCGCGCCTTGGACTCGCTGGCCCCGCGCCTGCCACTGGCTGTGCGGCGCCGGCTGTTCTGGCCGGTGCACCGGAAGATCGGGGGGCAGCTGCGCGTCATGGCCGCCGGCGGCGCCGCCCTCCCGGCGGACACGCAGCTGCGCTGGGAGAAGCTCGGCGTGCGCGTCGTGCAGGGCTACGGCGCCAGCGAGTGCTCTCCCGTCATTGCGGCCAGCGCGGCCGACGGCTCCACCCCTATCGGCGCCGTCGGCAGGCCGATCCGCGGCGTGCAGGTGCGCCTCAATTCCGAGGGCGAGCTGCTGGTCAAGGGGCCCAACGTCATGCTCGGCTACTGGAAAGACCCCGTCAAGACCGCCGAAGTGCTGTCTGACGGCTGGTACGCCACCGGCGACCTGGCGGAGATCGACATCCAGGGCAACGTGCGCCTCTCCGGCCGCGCCAAGGACCTGATCGTGCTGCCTTCGGGCATGAAGGTGTGGCCCCAGGACGTGGAAGACGCCCTGCGCGCCGACGAAGCCGTGAAGGACGCCACCGTCATGGCCGTTCCCTCCGAGGCCGGCGGCGCCACCCTGCACGCCTACCTTATCCCGGCTCGCGGGCGCTCGGTAGATGTGGGCGCCATCGTCGCCCGCGCCAACGGTCGCCTGGCGCAGCATCAGCGGCTAGCCAGCGCCGCCTGGTGGCCTGACGAAGACTTCCCGCGCACGTCCACCCTCAAAGTGCGCCGCCATCTCCTGCCGCTACCCGACTCCACCCAGGAAAGCTCGGTAAAGATCGACGTAACGCTAGCAGCCGACGACCCGGTAGGCCAGGCGGTCGCCGCCATCGCCCGCGCCGTCAGCGTCACCGGCGCTCAAACGCTGGGCGAGCTGGGCCTGGACAGCCTCTCTTTCACCGAGCTGGCGCTGGCGCTGGAGGAGAAGACCGGCAAGGCGATTGGCGACGGCGACCTGCGCGGCGACATGACCGTGGACGAGCTGCGCCGCTTCGTCTCCGCCGCGCCGGAGTCTTCCGGTGGTGACCGCACCGGCGGCGCCGAGGGCGCCAGCACCGAGCAGCCGCTGTGGCCGTACACCTGGGGCCGCCGCTTGCGATTCGTCGGGTCTCCGTTCGATCTGCTTTACACGTTTGCCGTCACGCGCACTATCGTGCTGGGACGCGAGCACCTGGCGGACTTGCCGAACCACGTCATCTTTGCGGGCACCCACCGCAGCTTTGCCGACCTCCCGCTGATCCGCCACGGCCTCAAGCAGACCGCCGCGCGGCGCTTCTTCAACCGCCTGGTGGTCGCCGCCTACGCCGGTGGCTTCGCCAGCGCTGGCGTGTTCGCGCGCTACGCGCAGGTCGCGTTTGGCGTGTATCCCCTGCGCCAGTACGGCGAGCGCGAGGCCAGCCTGCGTGGCCTGGCCAAGCTGGCCGGCGCCGGTAACGCCGTGCTGATCTTCCCGCAGGGCGAGCACACCGATCCCGACCGCGAGATCACCAATGACCCGCGCGCCCGCTTCCGCCCCGGCGTCGCGCACCTGGCCGCCGCGCTGGACGCGGCCGTCGTGCCCTTCGGTCTGGCCGGCAGCGAGAAGCTGATGCCCGCTCATTTAGAGAATTACCACGGCCCGACCATCGCCAACATCCCCGTTTCCATCACGCGCGGCCCGCTCGCCATCGCCTTCGACAAACCGCTGCGCCTGGAGCCCGGCGAGGACCCCCACGCCTTCGCCGCGCGGCTCCAGGAGGTCTGCTTCGCCCTGGCCCGCCGCGCCGAAGCTGCCCAGACGCAGGCGCAGAATGGTAGTAAGCAGGCAGCGGCCGGCGGCTAGATGGCACGCTAAGGAGGTCTGACAGTACCCCGTTCGCCCTGAGCTTGTCGAACCACACCCTTCGACAAGCTCAGGGCGAACGGCATTGTTTTGGGCGTTCCAAACGAGATGACTGTCCAATCCGCCATGGCTCCTATCCCAGACAATGTGGCAAACGGTACTGCCGACGTCCGCTGGGCGCCGCGCCTGCCGCAGGGCCGCCTCCGGCGGCTCTATGCGCTTGACGCGCTCGGCGTGATCGACGACGAGCTGATCGATCACGTGGGCTATGCACTGGAAGCGCGCTGCCGCAGCATCCTGGCCGTGCACGACGCGCAGCGCGGCCGGGTGCACTGCCCCTGCTGCGCCCGCTGCGCGCGCGAAGAGCGCACCCGGCTCATCTCCCACGCCAAGCGCCCGGAGGAGCTGCTGCGCTGCCCTGACTGCGGGTGGCAGACCACCTGGGGCGACTATCAGCGGACGTTCCAGCACAAGCAGCTCAACGCCGGCGGCGCGGTGCGCGCGTTCGAAGCGTTCCCCCACCACTTCCACCAGGCCATCGGCCCGCGCCAGAAGATGGTCGCCATCGACCGCCTGATCCACGAGTTCCACTACTCGCTCAAAGACCAGCCCGACGCGCCCACCCGCATCGCCGGGGTCAACCTGGTGGAGGGCACCATGACCGAGGTGATCGCCCTGCTGGAGGAGCTGGCCTACGGCTCCGGGACCACCCACGAGATCAGCGCCACCGCCCACTCCTGGCGCGAGAACGAGCAGCGACGCCGCGAGCTCTGGACCGTGCTCGCTACTAGGTCTGTCCAATCAGTGGACGAGTGACTCCCTCGCCCTGTCCCTCTCCCACAGGAGAGGGACAGGGCGAGGTCTGCCAAGGTGACGTCCACTGTTTCAATCCGTAACCGTCTCGCAATGATCCGTGGTGTGGTGGCACAACCCGTGCTATTCCGCGCGGCGGCGAGGACAGACAATGAGGCAGACAAACGGGCGGCAGCACTACCACGTGGGCGGGACCGAGGGCCCTTGCGGCACGTGCTCCACCGTGGACGAGGCGCGCATGGTGGTGGCGCGCCAGGCGGCCCAGTGGATCGCTCGCTATGGCGACGAGGGGGTCGAAGCGCGTGACGGTTACACCGCGCTGTGGCGCCACGGCGTCTGCATCGACTTCCGCACCGCGTACGCCTGCACTAATCCCGGCTGCGCCCCCGGCGCCCGCACGCCTCGCTCGCTGACCCCCACTCTCCGCCGCGCGGCCTAGGTTCTCACACCTGCTGTATCAGGACGTGGGTGGCGTAGGTGGCAGTACCGTGACCACCACGCGGCCTTCGGCGCGGTGGCCGCGCCAGGCGCCGGCGGCGCCGCCGGCGCGCAGGTCGCCCAGGCCGTATATGAATGCATCGTTGCCGGTGAAGCCGGCCGGCGGCGTGTAGTTGCAGCGACCCGACTGGGTGCAGCTCACCCGGCCGCCCTGCTCGGTGGCGTCCTGTTCCAGGAAGACGCCCAGCGCATCGCCGTCCGGATCGGCGTCGTTCGCCAGCACGTCGATTACCACCGGCGTTTCCGCCGTGGTGGTGGCTGCGTCTTCTGCAGGCGCCGGCGGCCGGTTCTCCACCACGGCGAAGGCCGCTGGCTCGGTTACCGGCGCGCTCACGGTGCCGCGGCGGCGGTCGATCGCGCGGCCGGGGATGTCTACCCACGCGCCGGCGGCGGCGTCATACATGGTGACCGAGACGCTCTCGTCGGCTTCGCTGGCGGCGCCTTCGCCACCCGTGCGGTACGGGATGGTCAGCGTGAGCGGCGCTGCTAGGCGGCCGAGGGGCGCGCCGGAGGCGGTGGTGAGGTCCACGTCTACCAGTCGCAGGATGTGTGGCCCTGGACCAGCCGGCGCGGGAGGGTCGATCACCCGGTACGAGACGACCACCGGACTCGCAGGGGTCGCGCTGTTCGACGCGATAGTGGCGCCGTCGGGCGTCTCCATCCGGAGCGCGAGGACGTCCAGTGTCAGGCTCAGCGGCGCCTGCGCTGCTTGCGACGGCGCTGCGTCCACGTTGGCTGGCAGCCGCGCGGCGGCGCGCACCTGGGCACCGGCAACTTCCGCGCGCGGCGCCTCGGCCACACGCAGGAACCCCTCCCCGGCAGGGAGCGTCAGCCGGTACGCCAACAGGGCGCCGCACAGCGGCAACACCACCAACCCAAGCGCCGCCCGCCGGGTGGCGGCGATTCGCTGTGACCGCGAGGAGCGCAGCTGAGAGACGTGCCCAAGCTCCCGCCGTGTGCCTTCAGGCACAAACGACGATAAAGGAGGATGCAGGGCGCCCCCGTCTCTCTGCACCCGCCAGTTTACTGCATGAGACGTGCCGCGAGGGTTTTCTTCACAGTGTGACGCCAGCCACTGTGGAAAGCGTGCAACTTGCCGATAAAGAGAGAGTGACGCGGGCGCCAGACGCAACCCATCCGAAGGCATTCTTGCCGCAAAAGGGCACGCTGTCGCTGCTCGCCGCCGCCGGTCTCGTGCTCGCTGCGTGCGGCGCGCCCGCTGCGTTTTCCCTGGGCAGCGCTCGTGGCGGCTCCCGCATCGTGCAGCCTTCCGTCGCCCCGGAGAGCCGGATCTCCGGGGCGGGCCCGGTCGCCGAGCACTCCGTCACCCGATCTACGGCTCCGGCCGCGCTCCAGGCGGACCTGGATCAGTTGGAAGAAGCGCTCTTCACGCGTGTCAATGCAGACCGGGCGGCGTATGGACTGCCGCCGGTGGTGTTCGATTCCCAGCTGCGCGAGATCGCGCGCGCCCGCGCCGCTGCCCAACTGGGCCAGCCGGCACTTTCGCACGATGACGCCACCGGACCACTTACCTTCCGCCGCCTGATGCGTGATGCGGGGGTGGCGTACCGGCTGGCCGGCGAGAACCTGGCCCGGCCGCGCGCTGTGAGTGGTAGCGCCGAGGAAGCCGTGGCGGCCGCGCAGCGCGCGCTGATGCTGAGCGAGATCCACCGCGACAACATCCTGGCCCCTGCGTTCGACCGCCTGGCCGTCGGCGCCGCGATCGACCCGCGTGGCGAGCTCGTCTTCGCCCAGGTCTTTCGCGCCGCCTGATCCTCCCTCCGCCAGAGCCGTATAGGCGGGCGGTAAGGGCCGTAGGGATGGCAGCTGCGGTGGCCGCGCCGCATGCGGGTGTGGTATCGCTTTCATGAGCGAAACGGAGAAGGAGCACCGACACCACCATGGTCACCATGGCCACGACGGCAAACAAGGCGTACAGCGTGCGTGCGGCGCGCTGCGACCACCGCGCTTCAGAGGACGAGATCTACCAGACCCTGCGCCGCGTCACCGACTCGCTGGCGCGCTCGTGGGAGAAGATCGAGCGCGCCGACAAGGTGGTCATGAAGCTCAACATGATGAAGAAGCCCGACCGCATCGTGTATTTCCGCGGCCGGCGGCGCGAGCTGGTGGACCCCGCGGTGTGCCGGGCCACGCTGCGCCTGCTGCGCGAGCACATGAAGCCCGCCGCGCGCCTGGTAGCCACCGACACCAACCCGTACACCCCTGAGCACCTGATGGGCGACGACTTCAACTACGCCCACATTCTGCGCGAGTTCGGCGTGGACTTCGTGGACAGCAACGCGCCACCGTTCGCCTCCTACGCCGTCCCCGGCGGCGGGCTGATGTTCGACAAGTACACGCTCTCCGCGGTCTTCGAGGACGCGGACGCCGTGGTCAGCGTGGCCAAGATGAAGAACCACGCCTTCATGGGCATCACGCTGTGCATGAAGAACCTGTTTGGCCTGCCGCCTATCACCTTGCCCGCGGGGCGGGTGCGCACCTACTACCACCACGTGATCCGGCTCTCCTACGTGCTGGCGGACCTGGGGATGATCCTCCAGCCGTGCCTGAACATCGTGGACGCGCTCACCGGCCAGTGGGGCCGCGAGTGGGGTGGTGAGGGGCGCGTCACCAACGCGCTGCTGGCCGGCGACAACGTCACCACCACCGACGCCGTCGGCTCCTATCTTATGGGAACCGATCCGGCCTCTGACTGGCCATCGCCGCCGTTCCGGCGCGACCGCAACCACCTGCTGATCGCGGCGCAGCGGGGCTTCGGCACGGTGGACCTGGATGAGATCGACTTCCAGACGGCCGGCTCAGAAGAGGTCCGGGCGCCGCTGGCCGAGTTCGACTCAGTGGAGACCGACTCCACGGCCACGGTGGAGTCGTGGCGCCGCACTACGTGCGAGCAGGGCCTCTTTTACCGCGACCACCAGAGGAAGCTGGTCGACCAGTACCGCGGCGAGTTCATCTTCCTGCAGGACGGCGACGTGGTCTGGCACGGAGAGGACCCTGCCAACCTGGGCAGCCGCCGCCAGCTCAGCGGTGACAAGAAGGACCGCGCGCTGTGGCTCAAGCTGGTGGACCCCGAAGAGACGGAGGGCGAGCGGTTCTCCGTTTACGACGATTGCCTCAAGGGCCTGGAGAAGGTGGCGGTGCCGGCGTAGGGGGCGCCTAGCGCGTCTGATAGTAGTACCGTTCGCCTGAGCTTGTCGAAGGGTGTGGTTCGACAGGCTCACCACGAACGGAAATGACTACGTACGCTTAGCGCGCCCGCACCAGGCCGCTCTTGAACTTGGAGGCCAGGCCGGGGAGCTGTTCGGCCAGCGGGCGCAGCGTCTGGTAGAGCTCGTCCACGTCGGAGGGTTTCACCTCCTTGGCCCACCAGCAGCTGCGCCGCTCCTTCTTGACGAAGCTGTTCTCCTGGCCGCTCTGGTCGCGCTCCACTACCCGCTTCTCTTCTTCAAACTCGATGCCCATCAGCTTGGAGTAGAGCAGCGCCAGGGGGATCTCCGGCCGCCGGTCACGCTCGGTGGCGCTCAGCTCCAGGTGGTTCTGGAGGTGCTCCCGGTCCATGCCGGTGCAGAGCAGCTCGCGCGCCAGCTCCTTGGCGTGGTCCGAAGCGCGCTTGAGCGTGGCGGTGAAGTTGCTTTCCGCCTCGCGACGCGTGATCGGCCCGTTGGTGGGGTTGATCATGTCGGCGCGCTTCTGGCGCATGACGCGTGAGTCGCGGTAGAGCGCGTCGATGTGTGCCGACACGCGCTGCACGAACCCGGACCACTCGTCCATGGTGCCCGGACGCTTCTGCGTCTTGGGCTCGTAGCTCTTCTCGACGTGCGGATCGCGCAGCTGGGGCAGGTTGCGTTGTACGGGAGCGTCGGGCATGGTGACCTTAGCTATGGCTGATGCTGATGGTGCGCCGCCCACCAGACGCCGGGCTACCGGCTGGCCTGGCGGCCGGGCCAGATCATAACGAACCCGCCATGAGGCCCAGATGAAAAGTGGCGTCGGTCAGCAGCAAGCGAGGGCGCCGGCGACGCCGCCCTTGAACTGGTCGGCGAACTCGCGGGTCAGGTGCAGGTAGAGGTCGCCGTACTCCACGCTCGGCTCGATCTGCGTGTCCTCCAGCCACTCGTTCCAGGTGCTGATCACCACGGCCCACTGCGGGTTGGACGCCAGCGCGCCTTGCAGCGTCTGCCGGTAGTAAGAGCCGTCGCGGCGGTCCTGGATGCAGGTGGCGGCGCGGGCCGGCGAGTCGTTGCAGCCGGGCGCCACCGGGGGGACGTAGAGCTTGTGGGGGTTGGCGGCGATGGCCTTGGCGCCCCAGCCGGGCAGCTGCGTCTGTGGCGTCTGGCTCCAGGCGATCTGGTAGGGGCTGATGCCGTCGAAGGCGTCGTTGCGCAGGATGTTGAAGTTGTCGCCATCCGCCAGCCAGACCGTGCGGCGATTAGGATCTATCTGGTTGCGCAACGCGAGCCACTGCGGGCTATCGGTCGCGCGCCAGAAGAAGACGACGGGTTTGCCCTGGTAGCGCACCATCGCTGGGTGGTCGGCGTGCTGCATGAACTGCGAGAGCTCGCCCACCGCGGACATCGGCCCACCGGCGGCGTTTACCTGCACCGTGGTGCGGAAGTCGTAGGGCGCTCCAAGCTCGAGCAACCGGCCGAGGTCTATCGCGCGGTTGACGATGAACCCGTCGACGCCGGCCACCTGCGCCAGTCGCATGTGCTCGCGCATGACGTCGGGGCGGTCGATCACCTGTTCCCACGGCAGCGCATTCTGGCCCAGCCCGAGGGACGAGTGGTGGATCCCCGCTTGGAGGCGGGACGCCTCCCACCACGCATAGTAGTACGCGAGAACCGGGTGTGCTTCGTTGTACGGTACGTACGATGGCCCGGCGGCCGGCTGAGAAGCCGGTGCATCGGCACGCACGACCGGGGCGGCGCCGAGCGGCAGCGTGGCCAGGGTAAGCGCCAGGGCGCCGGCGCGCAGGGTGTTCAGAAAAGCACGAAATGAAAACGAAGAAAACGTAACCATATGCAGTAACAGTACGTGCATACGGCACCTGGGGTGATGGCGGCGGTACTCTGCTCATGGTACGTCTGTACTATGTGCTTTCGCGACGACGCCGCGCGTTGAGGTCGGGAGCACGGGCGCCTCGCCCGCCACTGCGACGGGCGAGGGGGGGCGGCTACGCCTGATAGCCGCGCCAGAGCCAGCGTAGGGAGTCGGGCAGGATGGCGCGGCCGTGCCACGCGCTGTGGAAGCCGTCGCCCCAGGCGGTGGTATAGTCGTAGCTGGCGAACTCCAGCGCGCTGGCCATCTCCAAGTTGGCCAGCCACCAGTCGCCCGCGGGCACGTTCAGGTCGTTCTTCCCGTCTTGCAGAAACACGCGGATCGGCCTGGGCGGGCTCTTGCGGATCATGGGCGGGTAGTTGTGGCCGCCGGCGATGTCGGTGAAGCTGCCGATCCAGGAGAGCACCTTGCTGAATGCGTCGGGCCGCTCCCACGCCACGGTGAACGAGCAGATGCCGCCGCTGCTCAGGCCCGAGATGGCGCGGCTCTGGGCATCTTGGCGCAGCGTTACGGTGCGCTCCACTTCGGGCAGGATCTCCTCCAGCAGGAAGCGCGCGTATTGGTCGGAGAGGGTGTCGTACTCGAAGCTGCGGTTGCGCTCGCCGCTGTCGAAGACGCCGGGGTTGATGTAGACGCCCACGGTGACGGGCATGTCACCCTGCGCTATGAGGTTGTCGAAGACGGGCGGCACGAAGTCCTTGGGCCGCTCGGCGTCCTGGAAGACCATGACACAGGCCGGCTCTCCAGACGCTCCCGACGCACACTGTTCGGGGACCGAGAACCACCAGTCGCGCGTGGTGCCCTGGAAGACCTGGCTCTTCCAGCCCAGGCGGGCATGCAGATGGCTGCGCGGCACGCCCGGCCGCGGGCGGCTCTCCGGGTGGGTGGCGTACACCTCCAGCGGCCGGCCGCGACCCCGGATGCGCTTCACGTTCTCCTCGGGGATGTCCGGCAGCAGCGTGCGCCGTCCGGCGTCTCCCTGTGTGACTTCGTAGTTCCAGCGGAAGGCCGTGCCTGGCTGGAGCGTGGCCGCGCCGGCAAACACCGCCGTGTCTCCCAACCGGCGCAGCGGCAAGACGAACGAGCCGTCGTCCGCCAGTACCCGCACGCGCACGTCTCCACCTGGCCCACCTTCTCCACCCGTTTTGCCTGAGCCTCCCGCCGCGAAGGACTCAGCTAGGGCCTCAATTGCCCACGCAACGGTGGTTTCCTCCACCAACGGGTCCGGGCCCATACGAAGTCTCTCGGCGCCAAACCGCTCGCAAATGCGACCGGCGAGCTGATCCGCCGACGCGCCGCCGAGGCACGATAGCGCAGTTTCGACTGACGATGCACTGAGTGTTTCGTCTTCGCCAGGGGTGACAGGCATCGTGGTCATCGCGGCGTTCCTCCAGGTGTTGTTACTCAGCGCGCCCACGCGCCACAGGGATCGTCGAGATCGATACGCCGTGCTCGTCATGCAGCACTACCTCGCGCTCCGCAAGTGCCTGGGCAAACGCCGGGTCGTCGTTGAGTGGCCTGCTGACCTGGGCATACAGTAGCCAGATGCCCTCATCTGGGCCGGCTTCGAGCGAAAAGACGGCGTGTGGATCGCGGCACTGGACAAACCGCATCAGTTCTTCTGCGACTGGTGCGATGCGCTCGCGTTCCTGTGCCTCAATGTCCAAAACCCTCAGTGCCATGAGACTCCTCCAACCGATCGTCTACTCTCAAGCGCCCAAGTACGGCTTGAACGAGTTGCCGGCCCTGCTGACATGCCTGTCGCGCCTCTCGCGCCGTCACCCGCTCTGCATGATAATCTGCCTTGATGCGCCACTTGTACAGGGAGTACAAGGTCGCACGATGCTCCGGTGTGTACAGTTTACGCCGGTAGACCAGGCGCCCAGACCATTCACCCTGCACCGCCTCGTGCGAGAGCGTGCCCTGTCGCTCAGTCAACGGTCTGATCCCTTCGATCCACAAGGCGGCGACGGCGGCCAGGAAGGCTGCGTAGTACGCTCGGCTGGCGGCAACGTCGTACTGCCCTGCGGCACGTGCCGTGTCAGCCGCGGCGAGGTTCTGCCGGGCTTTCTGCGTGTACGCTTCGGCGTTCGGGTCGATCATGTCTTCACCTGGCGCTGCCTGGCGCAGCCTGGCGCTGCCTGGCTGATGCGACGATTCACCGGTTAGCCTCACGGATCCTGGATGGCGCCGTCTTCGCGGCGGATGACAGGGAAGAAGAAGGGATGGTAGGGCCGTTGCCTCAGGCGGGCTTCGTCCACCTCCACGCCCAGGCCGGGGCGGTCGCTGACGGTGAAGTAGCCGTCAGACCAGTGGGGCAGCCCTTGGAAGAGCTCGTGCACGTCGGCGCCGTAGTGGGGATCTTCCTGGATGCCGAAGTTGGGGATGGCTAGGTCCAGGTGCACGGTGGCAGCGAAGGCGAGCGGACCGATGTCGGCGGGGCCCTGGAAGGCGGTCTTGACCTGGAACGGCTCGGCCAAGACCGCGATCTTGCGCAGCTCGGTGAGGCCGCCGCTCTTGCTCATGCCGTTGCGCACGTAGTCGATCAGCTGGCCGGTGATCGCGGGCAGGGCATCGTACTTGGAGCTGTAGCGTTCGCCGATGGCGATGGGGGTGGTGGTGTGCTCGCGCAGCAGACGCAGCCCGTCCCGGTTCTCTACCGGGATGGGGTCCTCCAGGAAGAACAGGTGGTACGGCTCCAGCTCCCGGGCCAGCTGCGCCACCTGGATGGGGGTCAGCCGGTCGTGCACGTCGTGCAGCAGCTCGACGGAGTCGCCCACTTCTTGGCGCAGGCGCTCGAAGAGCTGTGGCACGGCGCGTAGGTAGGGCGTGGGTTCCCAGGTGCGCACGCGCCGCGCGGGATGCTCGTCCGCCGCGGGCCGGCCACCGCCGCCCTGGCCGCCGCCGGCGCCGTAGCTGCCACCCTCATATCCTGGCGTGGCGACCTGCGCGCGGATGGCGCGGTAGCCGCGCTCTTTATAGGAGAGGACGGACTGCACGGCGTCGTCGATAGTGGCGCCGGCGGCGTGGCCGTAGCAGAGCACCTTGTCACGGGACTTGCCGCCTAGCAAGGAGTAGAGCGGCAGGCCGGCGCGCTTGCCCTTGATGTCCCACAGCGCGATGTCGATGGCGGCGGTTGCGCCGGCCAGCACGCGGCCCGCGCGCCAGTAGGTGCTGCGCTGGAACAGCTGCCAGGTGTCCTCAACGCGGTCCGGGTCGGCGCCGATCAGGCGCGGCGCCAGGTGCTGCTCGATGAGCGTCGCCACCGCCTGCTCGCCGCCCGAGAGCGCGCCGTTGCCCCAGCCGATCAAGCCTTCATCGGTGGTGATCTTCACCATGGGGCAGTTGGGCCCAGAACCCGGCGTGCGGGACAGCCCCGCAACAAAGACCTCGACGTTGGCGATGCGCATGATGTCCGTCCCCTCTCCTGTGGCGCTGAGGATGCCATAGAGCCATGGAGGGGAGGCGACGGCGAAGGCCGCACCCGCGAAGCGGCGAGTGCGGCCCGGCAGAGTAGGAGTGCGAGCGACGAGCGGCTCTGAGCAGCTCCAGGCGGCGTTACGAGGAGCGCTTCACCTCGGCGGGCTCGGGGAGGTTGAGGCGGCCGGCGACCACTTTGGCGTCGGTGTCTACCAGCCACTCGCCGCCGATCTTGAGCGTTGGCGCGGAGTCCTGGTTGGTTTCGCGGCGCAGCTCGGCCATGAGCTGCGCATCCTTGCGCACGTCGCGCTCCTCGTAGGACACGTTGTAGTCGTCCAGCAGGTGGCGGACGGCGTTGCACCAGGGGCAGCCGGTCTTGGAGTAGAAGACGATCTGGTCTGTGGCGGTGCCGGAGCTGGATGTGCTGGCTGTCATGGACTGTTCCTTTCGCACGGGTTGGGCAGGGCGCGCAAAGTGTGTTAGGCGTGCGGGTTTAGCTGCGACGCTCGAAGATGGGGCGGCCGGAGATCAGCACGAACCGTAAGGGCGTGTCTGCGCCCTGGTCCGCCTGCACACGCAGCGTGGTGCCACCAGAATCGGCCGTGTCTGCATTGGTTGTGGCTCCGAGCACCAGGCGCTGGTTGGCGCCCGCGTGTTGAGCGGGGGCGCCGAACTGGCCTGAGCCGCTCAGTACGTAGACCAGGCCCTGATAATCGGCAGGGACAGGGAGCGTGGCTGTGGCGCTCGGCTGGAGCGTCACGTCGAGGTAGAGCGTGGGGTTGCGCAGCACCAACGGCGAGTGCTTGCCGCCGTACTCACCGGCGATGACGCGGACGTTGATCCCATCGGCGGTGACTTCCGGCACGTCTTCCGGCGCCAGCAGCTGGAAGGAAGGCTCGATCTCGCGGTCTTCGGGCGAGAGCAGGATGAAGAGCTGGAAGCCCAGGTAGTGCTCCCCGCCCACAGGCTGCTCGGAGTGCGCGAAGCCGCGCCCGAACAGGTTGCGCTCCACTCCGCCGGCGACGACGGGACCGGAGTTACCGAGCGTGTCCTCGTGGTAGAGCGCGCCGCCCACGCCATAGGTAATGATCTCCACCCCCCGGTGCGGGTGGGTGGGGAACATGGCATGCGGCGGCACGTCATCGTGCATCAGCGCCAGGAAGGGGTCCAGCGCATCCTGCCCGGAGCCCTGCCCCAGGACCAGCCGGCTGCCCATGTCCGTCCCCGGCATCGGCCGCAGCGGCGGCGATACCGATTCGACGGCGCGTCCACCCACTGCCGCTTGTACCTCTTGCACCACGGTCCCATGCACTCCTGCGTTGCTCTGCGTTGTTACGCGCTTGCGACCCGCGCAGCACCTGTCGAACCCGCCGGCCCCACGGCACTCGATGCGGCTGCGACCTGGCCACGGGGCAGGATCGGGGCCAGTGTGCGGCGCCCGTAGGCGATGAAGGTGGCCAGCAGGCCGAGCACGATGTTCGGCGCGAGCAGGGAGAGCTCACCGCGTGCAACGTGGAACAGCGCGGCGAGCAGCATCACCAGCGCCAGCCCGGCCGCCGCCAGTGGCGTGAGCCACGGCTGGATGCGTGTCGCCGCCGGCAGGATCAGCCCCAGCCCACCCAAGACCTCCGCAAGCCCGATGAACCGCAGCAGCGGCTCCGGCACGGCGCCCATCCACGCCATCTGCTCGCCCAGCGCCGCATACGGCTGGCTTAGCTTCATGAACCCCGCCCCTAAGAACGCCAGCCCCAACAGTATCTGCAGTGCCCACAGTACGTACTTCATCGCATCCCTCACGGCTGATTGTTTAGCAGCAAACCGTCTGCAAGGGGATAGTACCGCTGGTGCTAGTAAAAGTCAAGTGACTTACTATGAATTAGCCATGCTTCTCCAGGGTGAAGACTCGCCCTCTCCGCCCCCGTGCGAGCACGGCAGCGTCCATCCGCCGCTCCCCTCGACGAGGGGCACCTTGCGCTCACTTGGATGGGGAGTGATGACGGCAGCTTCGAACTGGGGGATACGCTTCGCGCCTAGGGCTCGCTTGCTCTGACGGTGCACCGCTCAGGTCAGCGGTCAAGACCGGGTTTCGTCCGGCATGAAGAACTCGTAGCGGGCGGGGTCGGTGTGCCCTTCGATCCACTCGGGCATGACGCCGCGGCTGGAGAGGGCGGCGCGCACGATGCGCTTGTTGAAGGGGCTCACCAGCTCGTGGGAGAGGTACTCGTCGACCGGCATCCACAGCACCTCCTCGATCTCCTCGGCCTGCATGGCCAGCTCCTCGCTCAGCGGCGACAGGCGGCAGACGAAGTAGATGTCCGACTTGCCGTAGCGGTAGCCGTGCCAGTGGCGGAAGCACACCAGCGACTCGAACCTGGCGCGCACGCCGGTCTCCTCCAGGACTTCGCGCAGCACCGCCTCGGCCAGGTGCTCGCCGGGCTGCAGCGCCCCGCCGGGCAGCTTGTAGTAGCGCTGGCTGGTGCGGCGGTGCTTCTCGCACACTACCAGCAGCTCGCGCCGCGCATTGATCACCACGCCGCCCACGCCGACGTAGTGCGTCGCGTGGGTGGGGACGAAGGCGCCCTCCACCAGCCGGCAGGTCATCGTGAGCGAGTCGTCGTCGCTGTGGTGGAAGACGAACCCCGCGGCCACGGCAATGGGGATCAGCGCCGCACGCGTGATCGGCACGTCCAGCCAGACCAGCCGCAGGTCCTCGGCTTTCCAGGTGCTCAGCGAGTGGTCGAGCACGGCCGCAAAGTCGGCGTCGTCCGGCAGGCGCTCGGCATCGACGATCACGCCGCCGAACTGGTCACGGGAGAAGGCAAGGGTTTCCATGTCCGGGTGAGGCTACACTACTCAGCGGCTGTCTTGACGGTCTATGAGGTCTATCATCCCGAGTACTTGATCCGCGTTCCTCGCAAAGCTGACGCCGTCTAGCACCGGCTCGGCCTGGTCCACAAGAGAAGCAGGCACCTCGTCGCGCAAGGGGACCCAGGAGCGGCAGCCGGCGTAGGCGCGGTGGTAGGGCAGCGCTACGGGCTGCGGCAGGCGATAGGTGCGCACCACCACGGCCAGCAGTGGGCGCTCGGGCTTGTAGCGCAGGCGCTGCTCGAAGAGCGCCTGGGTCCAGCACGTGTGCGCCGCCAGCGGAGCCAGGACTGCGGGGTCGCGCACCTGACGCACTTCGCGTACCGTCACCACGCGGCAGAAGCCAGGGACCTGGACGATGCCCGTCTCGTGTGCCGGCGCGGGCGGCGCGGGCCAGACCAGGCGATCCCGGAAGCGCTCCTGGACCAGGTCGGCCTGCTGGTGCTCGGTATTGGGGTAGAGGAAGAAGGACTCGTGCTCCACCGCGAAGCCGCCGCGGTGCGGCTCGTGGATGCCGCCCTTGCGCAGCAGCAGCACCTGCTCCCCGGCCAGCAGCAGCCGGCACACCAGGTCCCACTCCTTGAGCGCGACCGGCTCTACCGCGGTGGGCTCCTGTTCACGCGGGACCGGCAGCGGTGAGCTCTGAAGTGTCGTCATCGGTTCATTCTCGTTGGGCAGCGCAGTTGGGCAGCGCGCTTAGCTTTGTTCGGCAGCGCGTTTGAGCGCGGTAGCCAGGGCATCACACGTGGCAGGCACGGCAGCGCCCTCGAACAGCACCGCCTGCAAGGCGTCCTGGATCAGCGTGTTCACTCCCGGTGCGGCCAGCACGGCGTCGGCGGTGCGCACGCGGTCTTGCTGCGCCAGCGCAACGCGTGCCGCGGGGTAGCGCTCCAGGAAGCCGCTCAGGGCGGGACTCTCCATCGCCGCCGGTCGCACGGGGGTATACCCGGTGGCCTGGGCAAAGAAGGCGGTGCTTTCGGTGCTGGTCATAAAGGTCAGCAGCTCCCAGGCCTTCTCCCTGGCACGGCGTGCGACGGGACGCAGGATCGAGAGCCCCGCGCCGCCGCCCGGCACAGCGGCCTCACGTCCGGACATGCCGGGCGGCGGCGCCACGCCCACGCGGAACGACGCGCCGTCCACCAGCTGCGTCAGGTTGGCGGTGGACGTGGTCAGGAAGGCAATGTTCCCGCGCAGGAACTCGGCCGGCGCGTTCTTGGTGGCCAGCGCCACGCGGTGGCGGTGCACCAGGTCGGCCAGGAACTGCACCGCTCGCACTGACGCCGGCTCGCCGATCCGCGCCACCCGGCGCGCATCCGAGAACGCGCCGCCAAACGCCCACAGTGCCGACTGGAACTCCCACCAGCTGTTGCCGGCGCCGTAGGCAAGTGCCGAGTGCACAGTGCTGAGTGCTGAGTCCTCAGCACCTGAGCGGCGGGTGTGGTGCAGGAGGTGCTGCGCCGTCTCCAGGAAGTCGGGCCAGGTGGCCGGCAGCGTCTCGGGCAGCCCCGCCGAGCGCAGCAGGTCCAGGTTGGCGTACAGCAGGGGCGTGCTGCGCGCGAACGGCAGCTGGTGGAGCGCGCCGTCGGGATGCGGACATGCGTCGCCTGTGCCGGCCGCGCTACCCGCGCCACTTGAGGTGCCCGTGCACGCAAAGCGGCTATCACGCACGAAGCCGGGATACAGGCCGTCGAGAGCGTCGCCACGCGCGCCGCCGGCACCGCGCGCGAAGCCGTCCAGCTCCTGGAGCACGCCGAGGCGGGCAAAGTACGGCATCTCGGTGTTGGCGCCCAGCAGCATCACGTCCGGCGGCGTGCCTCCGGCGAGCGCCAGGCGCAGCTTGTCCGCCGCCGGGCCGTATTCGCCCACGTGCTCCATGCTGACGCGCACGTCGCCGCGCTGTGCATTGAACGCTTCCACCAGACGCGCCTGTGCCTCGTGGCGCGGCCCGGAGAGCGACTTCCAGTACGTCAGGCTTACCGGCTCCGCCCGCCGCCCTGCCAGCTCCGGTCCCCCGGTGCCCCCAGATGGCGCGGCGCACGCGCTTATGGTTGTCGTCAGTGCCGCGCCGGCCGCCAGGAGCCGGCGGCGGGAAAGGAACTGCTCCCTCACGCCACCGCCGCCTGCACGCCGTGCACCGGCGCCGGGAACAGACCTGCCTGTGCCTGGTCCGCCGGGCGTCCGCGCCGGCTGACCTCCGCCAGATGTCCCAGCCCGCCTGGGCCGGCCGGCAGAACGACTGCGGGCACGTGCCGGGCCAGGAAGTCCGGCGCGAAGCGCAGGAATGCCTCCAAGGCCCCGGACGAGGCGGCGCGGGTGTCTTGCTGCGGGCGGCGTGAGAGCAGCTCGTAGCGCCGAGTTGGGCCGGGAGGGTCCAGTGGCACCACGCGCAGCGTGCCCAGCGTCACCTCGCGCTCCACTACCCAGGCGGAGAGGAACGCCACGCCCATGCCCGCTTCCACCGCCTTCTTCGCGGCGTCCACGCTATCCAGGCGCATGGCGGGGCGCAGCTGCGTCCCGTGCGCGGCGGCCCAATGCTCCACCAGCCGCCACGCCGGCGATGGCTCGGCCACCGCCACGATCTGTTCTCCGGCCAGCCGCGCCAGGGGACACGGGCCGAGCGCCGCCGCGGGCAGCAACGGGGAGGCGTTGGACACCGCCAGCACCAGCCTATCCGGGCAGAGCGGGCGCGCCTCCAGCGTGGCAAGGTCGGGCAGGTCCAGCTCGTGCACGGGGCCGCCCGTGATGGCCACGTCCACCACGCCCGATGCGACGGCGGCGCCCAGCGCGCCGCGCGGGCGTACCTCCAGGCTCACCTCGATTCCGGGGTGCGCGGCGCGGAAGCCGGCCACTAGGCCGGGCACCAGGTAGACTGCGCTGCCGCTGGCGCCCAGCACCAGCCGCCCGGCCGCGCCGTCGCGCAGCGCGCCGACAAAGCGCTCTGCATCGTCAGCCAGGCGCAGGATAGAGCGCGCGTAGCCCAGCAGCGCCTCCCCGGCGCGCGTGGGCGCCACCTCGCCTCCCACGCGCGTCACCAGCTGCGTGCCCAGTGCCCCCTCCAGCGCGCGGATGTGCTGGCTGGCTGCCGACTGGGTCATGAAGACGGCGCGCGCGCCGCGCGTGTAGCTGCGGTGTTCTACCACCGCCGCCAATAACCGGAGCTGCTGCAACGTCATCGACACAAGGCTATCCCTACTAAGGCGAGCAACGAACTCAACTATTGTATGTCCCATCAGTGTACGCGCTGCCGGTGGCGCCGTCCACGGCTCAGACGGGAGACGGCAGACGTGTTTCTGCTGCAAGGCGTGGTCGACATAAGTTCTGCTTCTGCGAATGGGTTTTCCCCAGGGAGGTCGACCAAGTTCCGCCTCAATCAGTAGCAACGCTACTGCCGAGAGGTCGCCACAACCAGCGCTACTGCGGTCATCTAGGCGACTGGTCGCGTACGATGATGCCGGGAAAGAATGGCAATCAACACACTCAACAATCGCGGGTTCACGCTGTGGCTGACGGGGCTGTCGGGAGCGGGTAAGACGACGCTGGCGGAGCGGCTGGTGGCGGAGCTGACGGCGCGCGGGCGCACGCCGGAGGTGCTGGACGGCGACGTGGTGCGTACCCACCTCTCCAAGGGGCTGGGTTTTTCCAAAGAAGACCGCGACACCAACGTGAGGCGCATCGGCTTCGTGGCGGGCCTAGTCACCCGCCAGGGCGGCGCGGCCATCGTGGCGGCCATCTCGCCATACCGGGCGGCGCGGGAAGAAGTGCGCGCGCTGGTGGCGGAGACCGGCGCGTTCATCGAGGTGTACGTCGAGTGCCCGCTGGAAGAGCTGGTGCGGCGTGACGTGAAGGGGCTGTACGCCAAGGCGCTGCGCGGCGAGATCGCCAACTTCACCGGTGTCTCCGACCCGTATGAGGCGCCGGTGGCGCCGGAGATCGCGGTGCGCACCGACACCGAATCGGTGGACGAGACCGCGCGCAAGGTTCTGGCCTACCTGGAGGCGCGCGGCCTGCTCGATTCGGCCGGCGCCGTGGAGGGCGTTTCGCCTGCCGGTATGGCTGTCACGGCCGGTGTGGCAAGCGCAGCCGGTGCAGCACCGGTGGCGGCCGTCTATCGCCCGCCGCTGGTGTCCGACCTGGGCCGCCCCCACGGTGGGACGTTGGTGGATCGCCGGGCGGCGCCAGGTGCCGCGCAGGCGTGGCGCGAGCGCATCGCGCGGGGCGAGCTGCCCGCGCTCTCGGTGGGCGCGCGCGAGGCGTGCGACCTGGAGCTGCTCGGCAACGGCGCTTTCAGCCCGCTGGAGGGCTTCATGGGCGCGGCGGACTACCACTCCGTGGTGCGCCACCAGCGCCTGGCGAGCGGTCTGCTGTGGCCCATCCCGGTGGTGCTGGGTGTAAGCGAAGAGGCCGCCGCCCAGCTGCGCGAGGGCGAGGACGTGGCGCTGCTGGACGGCCGCGAGGGCGAGGGTGGACCACTGGCCATCCTGCACCTGCGCGCCAAGCAGCTGCTCACGCGCGAAGACGTGAAGACCGAGGCGCGCGAGGTCTACCGCACCGAGGACGAGGCGCACCCCGGCGTGGGCGCGCTCTACGCGCGTGGTCCGGTGCTGCTGAGCGGCCAGGTGACCGTGCTGCGCGCGCCCAATCGCCCGGCGGCGTTTGGCCCGTACCTGCTGGACCCAGCGGAGTCGCGCGCCGCCTTTGCAGCGCGCGGCTGGCGCACCGTGGTGGCCTTCCAGACGCGCAACCCCGTGCACCGCGCGCACGAGTACCTGCTGAAGACCGCGCTGGAGGGCGTGGACGGCCTGCTGCTCCACCCGCTGGTGGGCGAGACCAAGGATGACGACATCCCGGCCGACGTGCGTCTGCGCTGCTACGAGGCGCTGCTGGACGGCTACTTCCCGCGCGAGCGGGTGCTGCTCTCCGCGCTGCCGGCCGCCATGCGCTACGGCGGCCCGCGCGAGGCGATCTTCCACGCGCTGATGCGCAAGAACCACGGCTGCACCCACTTCATCGTGGGGCGCGACCACGCGGGCGTGGGGAGCTACTACGGCACCTACGACGCGCAGCGCATCTTCGACCAGTTCACCGAGACAGAGCTGGGCATCCGCCCGGTGTTCTTCGAACACTCCTTCTACTGCGCGCCGTGCGGCGGCATGGCTTCCGCCAAGAGCTGCCCGCACACCCCGGAGCACCACATCACCCTCTCCGGCACTAGGGTGCGCCAGCTGCTCACGGAGGGCAAGAGCCTGCCGCCCGAGTTCACCCGGCCGGAGGTCGCCACTGTCCTGATAGACGCGGCGAGGCAGCCGGCGCTCGTGTAGGACGCTCCGACTGTCATCCCGAGCGCAGTGAGAGACCCGAGCCGCACACCCAGAGCGGAGGCCGCCGGCGAACGCGTGCCGCCGGGTCCCTCGCAGGCTCGGGATGACGGTGAGACATTGTCGCTACGAACGGAACCCCATCAATGACTGCCATAGATACTCCCCTGCCACCCCTCAAAGACCCGCCATCGCGCGAGCTGATCCTCAAGCGGAACTTCATGGAGCGGCTCAAGGCCGAGAAGTTCCCGCTGGAGATCCGCGATGACCTCCCCCGCCTGATCCAGGAGGGGTACGAGGGCATCTCCGAAGACGACGTGGTGCGCCTGCAGTGGTGGGGGCTCTACCATGACAAGCCGAAGATCGGCACGTTCATGCTGCGCGTCAAGATCGCCGGCGGCGTGCTGGAGCCGGCGCAGCTGCGCGCCATCGGCGACCTGGCGGAGCGCCACGGCCAGGGCTACGGCGAGCTGACCACCCGCCAGAACATCCAGCTGCACCACCTGACGCTAGCGCACCTGCCGGACGTGTTCAGCACGCTGGAAGCGGTGGGCCTCTCCACCGCCGGCGGCTGCGGCGATACCGTGCGCAACATCACCTCGTGCCCGGTGGCCGGCATCGACGGCGAAGAGCTGTTCGACGCGTCCACCACGCTGCGCGAGGCGGCCACCTTCTTCTACGGCAACCGCGAGTACAGCGACCTGCCGCGTAAGCACAAGATCACCGTCGCGTGCTGCCTGGCGCAGTGCAACCTGCCGGAGATGCACTGCATCGCCCTCATCGGGATGCGCCATGAAGGACAGGAAGGATTCGCCGTGCGCATCGGCGGCGGACTCTCCACCGCGCCGCGTATCGCGCGTGACCTGGAGGTGTTCGTGCCGCGTGGCGAGGCGATGCCGCTGCTGCGCGCCATCCTGGACCTGTGGAAGAGCGACCCGCGCTACCGCCTGTCGCGCGTCAAAGCACGGTTCAAGTTCATGGTGGACGATTACGGTCAGGAGCGCCTGCGCGCCCTGATCGAGGAGCAGCTTGGCAAGAGCCTGCCGCGCGTGCCCGCGCCGGCCGCCACCGGCTACGCCGACCACCTGGGCGTGCACGCCCAGCGCCAGGAGGGTCTCTCCTACATCGGGTTTCCGGCCTCGTACGGCTGGATGAACGCGGCGCAGATGCACGCCGTGGCGGATCTGGTGGAAGAGATCGGCGGACAGTTCCGCATCACGCGCCAGCAGAACTTCATCGTCAGCGGCGTGCCCGACGCGCGCGTGGACGAGGTGATCGCGCGCATCGGCGAGATCGGTTACCCGCTGGACGTCAACCGCTTGCGCGGCTCGTCCATCGGCTGCACCGGCGAGCCGTACTGCAACTACGCGGTGACCGAGACCAAGCACCGCCTCAAGTCGCTGGTGGAGCACCTGGAAACGGTGTTCGGCAGGGATGTCGAGGGGCTGCGCCTGCAGCTGGACGGCTGCCCGCACTCATGCGGGCAGCACTGGCTGGGCGACATCGGCGTGCAGGGCACCACCGCGCGCGAGCGGGGCGCCAATGGCGCCAAGCAGCAAGCCTTCGACATCTACCTGCGCGGCGGCATCGGCGCGCGCGCCACCATCGGCACGCCGCTCATCCGGCGCGTGCCCACCGAGCGCCTGCAAGTCCACGTGGAGAACCTCTATCGCGCGTACCTCTCTGAGCGGACTAACGGCCACTCGGATACCGACTTCAAGGACTTCTGCGACCGACACACAGACGTGGAGCTGTTCCGCTTCTCCGGCGCCGGTCCCGAGCACGCCCCACGCGAGCTGGTGCCAGAGCTGACCGCGTAGCGATCGCTCAGACCCTTCAACGCCACCGCCACTTCGCCACCCTACCAAGGAACCAGACATGGTCATTGCCGAACCGCCTTCCCCGCACACGCTCCAGCAGGCGCGCGTCGTCTTCGACGACTTCGAGGCCGGCCAGCTGGGCATCGAGCTGGACGATAAGGAGCCCCACGAAGTACTGGAGTGGGCAATTGAGACGTTCGGCAGCCGGCTCTCCATCTGCACCAGCTTCCAGGCGGACGGCATGGCCATCCTGGACATGGCCTGGAAGATCGATCCCAAGGTCCGCGTCTTCACCATCGACACGGGCAGGCTGCCGCAGGAGACGTACGAGTTCATCGACCAGGTGCGCGACCACTATGGCCTGGAGATCGAGGTCTACCTGCCCGACACGCGCGAGGTGGAGGCGATGGTGCGCCGCCAGGGAGTGAACCTCTTCTACAAGGCGGTGCCGCTGCGTCTGGCGTGCTGCGACATCCGGAAGGTGCGCCCGCTGCAGCGCGCGCTGGGGGATCTGGACGCCTGGGTGACCGGGCTGCGGCGTGACCAGTGGGCCAGCCGCTCCAACATTCGCAAGGTGGAGATCGACCACGACCACGGCGGCCTGATGAAGGTCAACCCGCTGGCCGACTGGACCGAAGAAGAGGTGCAGAACTACCTGTGCGAGCACGACGTGCCGGTCCATCCGCTGTACGCCAAGGGCTACGGCACCGTCTCCTGCGCGCCGTGCACCCGCCCCATCGCGGCCGGCGCCGACCCGCGCAGCGGCCGCTGGTGGTGGGAGGTCAACGCCCCCAAGGAGTGCGGCATGCACTGCTCGATTGAGACCGGCGGCTTCGAGCACGAGGTAGAAGCCATCCTCGGCGAAGCGCACAAGGGGAACTGAGCATGCCCGTAGAGCTCAAGCCCGACGAACAAGAGCTGCTCCAGTTTGAGGTGAGCGCGTTCCTGCCGCTGCTGACCGAGGCCGCGCGGCCGCGCTACGCGGCGCTGTCCGAGGCGGTGGACGAGGGCGTGCTGCCCGACGAGACGCTGGGGCCCATTGGCGACCTGCTGGAGGTGGGGCTGCAGACCGGTCGCATCCGCAAGCTGCACCGTGCTCCCGGCGAGCAGGCGCTGCTGCGCCTGTTCGACAAGACGCCGGCCGGCCAGGCGCGGGCCCAGCAGACCGCGGACCTCAACCGCGCGCTGGGGCAGCTTGCCGGGCAGACCATCGAATCGCTGCGCGTCATCACGCGCGTGCCCGGCGTGCACCTGCTCCAGATCGCCACCGACACGTGCACGCTCACCGTGGGCTTCAGCCCTGACGGCGCCGGAGTGGAGAGCGTGGCGCTGGGCGACTGAGCAAGCGTAGAGACTCCAGAGACACCGTGAAGGAGACTGGCATGGCGTGGCATCTTTCATCCCCGTCGCTCGCGTGGGCGGCGTGGCCGCTGCGGCTCCTGCGGTTCGCGCGGCGTCCCGAAAACGCCGTCGAGCGCCTCGCGTCGCAGCTCGCCGTCCAGGACCACGCCCAACTGAGCCACCTGGGTTGGCTCGACGCCGGCATCTGGGGTCGCGCCCTCCGCCACAGCGCTGCGCGCGAGGCACTGCTCAAGAGCGTCGCGGTGAGCGGTGATGAACAGGGGTAGCGGTAGGCTGCCTCTGGCTCCTAGGTCAGTCCGCTAACTCTTCATGTCGCGCCGGCCACGCTCCAGGACCTGGTCAGAGTTCGTTTCCATGTAGTTGCCAGTGGGGTTGACCACTTCCACGTCGTGCCCGGCGATGTCCTTGAAGTGTGCCGTCGGTCTCTTGTGCAGGTCTTGCCGGCTCTGCGCCCCGGTTGCGCTGTGCGCCGCGCATGTGTGCGCGCCTTTGGTTGGGCTCGCGCCGTTTCACCGGTGGACGGGCAGGCGGCGTGCCTGCCGCAGATACGAACGCTGCGGCCCCGGCGGGCTGAGCGGAACGAGACGGAGCGAGAGCGAGACGCACATGTATATGAAGGAACAACAGCTGCGGCAACCGCGCGGCGGCCGGTCCATCCGGTCGCGCACAATTGGATCGGCGCTGCTGGCGCTCACCCTGGTGGTATCCAGCGTGGCCGGCAGCGGTCTGGCGCTGGCGGACGGGCCCAAGGAGAATGCACCTTGGCCGCAGTTCAAGCGCAACGGCGCCAAGAACAGCCAGGGGGCCGTCAATGGCCCCTCCACGCTGGCCAAGAAGTGGGACATTGGGGTGGATACCCCGGTTACGGGCGGCCCTATCGTCGGCGACGATGGCGTCATCTACGTCGTCACCGATACATCCCGGCTGATCGCCTTGCGGCCGGACGGTACGCGCAAATGGACCTTCGGCGCCAGCGGCGTGGAGGGCCGGTACACGCATCCAGTGCTCACCACCAAGAACCGGATCGTCTTCGGCACCGACGACGGGTACGTCATCGGCGTGGACACCGATGGCGTAGAGAAGTGGCGCTTCGACACGCGCAATGCCGAATACGGCTCCGGTGAGAAGCAAGCCATCACCGCCCCCATCACCGCGGCTGCCAACTACAGCCGCCTGCTCGTGCCCACCGCGTTCGGGCTGGTGTACGAGCTAGACGACGGCGAGTTCAGGGGCGTGCGCCGCGCCGAGGGCTCCATCCGCGCTGGCGCCGCCGTGACGCCGGACGGGACGCTGGTCTGGGCGAGTACGGAGAAGCGTGTCTACGGTGGCCTGGCGAGCGGCGGCGACAGGTGGAACTTGTTGGTCGACGGCGCTGTGCTTTCCACACCGGCGGTCGGGCTTGACAACACCATCTACGTCGGCACCGAGTCCGGCAGCCTCTACGCTATCCGCAGCGACGGCACTGTCAAGTGGAATGTCAAGCACACCGGCCGCGGCCTGCGCGCCTCACCTGCGGTCGGCACCGACGGCACCGTCTATGCTGGCGCCGACGATGGTTTCCTCTACGCCGTGGACCCGGCCACTGGCAACCTCAAGTGGAAGTTTGCCACCGGCAGCAACATCACCGGCGCGCCGGCCGTAGGCGCGAACGGCCTGATCTACGTCGGGTCCAATGACAGCTCGATCTATGTCCTCACCCAGGACGGTCGCCAACAGTCCTCGTTCAAGACCAATGGCGCCATCGAGTTCGCCTCCCCCGCTATCGGTGCGGACGGCACGCTGTACGTTGGCTCCCGCGACGCGCGCGTCTACGCCTTCACCCAGGGCGCCGCACCCGCTCCCGCCCCGG
>CADCTC010000230.1:340-6438 GCA_902805635.1 uncultured Chloroflexota bacterium | reverse complement strand
TCAGGCCGATGGGGCGCCCGAAGCTGAGGCAGATGTGGCTGGTCCACAGGCCGAGCACGCCGGCTTCTTCGTCGTCTCCCTGAACGAGCGAAAAGTAGATGTTGTTCTCGGCCTTGCGCACGAATTGCGCCCACGGGCCCAACTGGGGTTGATCGCCCTTACGCTTGGGCGACACGTGCCCGGTGGAAGTGGCACGGTAGCGCTGGCCGCGTAGCTCCATCCACACCGGGTCGTCGCCTACGCTGTCGTTACGCACGCGCGCCTCAAACTGCTCCAGCAGCCCGCCGGGGCCGGCCAGGTCCGAGTAGAGTGCGCTGCCCTGCGGCACGATCTGGTGCTCGGTGTAGCGCCACTGGCCATCGCCGGAGTGCTCGATAAGCGAGCCATCGTCCAGGAAGATCCAGCGCCAGGTGTAGGCGCGCTCGCCGATGCCTTCGCTGCACTCGAAGATGCTCTTGACGATGCGGTGGCCTTCGCCCCAGAAGCTGATGGCGTCGGCGGGCTCCAGGTCTTCCAGGTTGAGGTCGTCGCTCTGCCCGGCCAGCGGGTCCTTAGGCGGGCCGTTGCGCCGGTCGTCTTTGCCTTTGTCCCAGGGGAGTTTCATGGTGGTTGGCCTCAGGTCTCTGGCGCGATGATAGCCGGTGTGATCGGTCAGGAAGGTTCCCAGAAGGTGGCGACGAACTTGGCGTGGCCGGTGGTGATGGCGGCGCCCAGGCGGGTGTAGTAGCCGGCCCACCGTCGTCGTGCGGCGAAGCTGCCCACGGCAGTCCACAGGTCGCGCACTTCCGGCGCGCCGCCCTGGCCGGGAACCACGGCCGCCATGGAAGCGGCACGGACGCGTCGCTGGACGACGTAGGTGCCCCATGCGTGGCACTGCGCCCAATCTTGTGGGCTGAGGCGGTCGCCGAAGTAGACCTCCTCGCCCTCGCGGCCGAAGACCTGCTTGAGCACCAGCTCCCTGCGATCCTCGTCAGGCGGCATGGCGTCGATCCAGCGCGTGGGCGGCAGGTGGCCGGCGATGGCGCGGCGCTCGGCGGTGGTGAAGTGGTCGCGGTCTTCGCGATGCTCCCAGATCCAGGCCAGCAGGCCCTTGTTCTGGGCCAGCAGACCACGCAGCCCGTTGAGCAGCCACAGGCGACCGGCGGTAACGCTTTCGAAGAGGTCTACCCAGGCGGACTGCCCCAGCAGCGACTCAAAAGGGTAGTAGCGGTAGAGGGCGTCTACCGGGCGGCCGAGCAGGACCAGGCGCCCGCGCCGCGCGTGTAGGTTGTCCACGTCGCCGTACACCACGTCCACGCCGCTCCTGGCCAGCGCCGGGCGCAGCAGGTCGGCCAGGAAAACGGTCTGCGCCAAGTCTTCGCCGTAGCCCGCGTCGGTGACGATGCCTAGAGTAGTCACGTCACTCGATCCATCAGCTCGCGTGGCGTGGCCCTTTCCGTTTTGCACCGCGGCCGTGAAGGCGTGGATGAGGGAAGATTCCAGGTGCGGTCCGCTGCGGTTGTAAGGAGTTGCCAGGGAGCCAAGATGTTGGGCAATGACGGCTTCGGTGCGGATAGTCTCGCGGGCGCCGGAGGGGGTGTCGGCGTTGTACTCCAGCACCTGCCACCGGCCATCGGTGTCCAGCAAGAAGTCGAAGCGGCCGAGCAGCAGGGGCGTTCGGGGGTCCTCCAGCGCCAGGAGCTCGATGGCGACCCAGGGGAAGCCGAGCCGCTCGAGTGCTTCGGCATCCGAAGCCAGGGTGGCCGCAGCTTTCTCGAAGATGGTCGCGAAGCATGTGGTGAGCTCCACCAGCTGCCGGTGCTGGGCAGCACTCAGCACCACGGCGTTGAGCGCGGGGTACGGCTCGCCGTATAGGGTGAAATCCGGCATGGGCGTGTGCTGAATGGCGTCAAGCAGGAACGCGGTCCAGCGCTCGGGTGTATCCAGCTGGTCGATCGCGGGACGCAGCACCCGTGTCGCGCCAACTGGTGTGGTCTCTACCCCCGTCCGAGCCGCCGGCCGTTCCGGCGCGGCCTCGGTAGCCTCGGTGGATGACGCTGTGTGGTCTGTTCCGTCAATCAGGGGTCGGTCGGTCATGGCGCCGCCCCCTGGAGGTGGGCCACGCCGGCGAGACTGACGAGCTCAATGGTCAGGCCGCCGGTGGCGAGCTGCTCGGCATAGTCCTGTAAGTCCGGCGCGGGCGCCGCGGCCGCGCCCACGAACAGCGCGCGCTGGATGCCCAACGCCTGGAGCCTGTGGGCGGGCGGAAGCATGTACGCTCCATAGGCGTAGCGGTTGTCGAATCGTCGGGAGAGGACGCGGCCACTCGTTCGCCGGTTGCGCTCGGCATCCAGCAGCAAGCAGAGCGCGACAGGATGGCCGCCTGTACCTGGCTCCTCCAGCCCCCTATCTTGCTCACAGTGAGCCGGTCCACTTGCCTCAATCGGGCGGCGCGGGGTGGGCGCCGCCAACAGCCATCTAGCGAGAGACGCGGACGGAAGCACAGCGTGCTGGTGCGGCCAGCGCGCCAGCAGCGGCGCCACTGCCCAGCCAGCGGCGACCAGGTGCGTGGCGGTGGCGAGGCCGAGTCTCGGCGGCGCGTCCAGGAAGACCGCAACGGTGGAGGAAGGTGCGGGATGCCTCCCATCAGCGGGATGGGCGCCATGTGCCCGCTGGCGCAGAGCCGCTGCTAGGTAAGACGCGCCCGGATGGCGAGGCGCCGCCGGCTCGGACTTCCACGCTGCCAGGAAGGGTGTCGGCGAAACGAAGTCAGCCAGCGGCCCGCCCGCGGCGCGCCAGCACCGGTAGGCGTGCCAGAGCGGCGTTGCCTCCGTGGGCTGTGCGAGCGTCGGGTGTGCCACTGTGGGTGCTCAGGCGTCGGTTGTAGCGGGTCTGGGCGTGCCGCTGGACTGGTCGGTGTCCCCACTGGTGACGGCGCCTCCGGTGTCTCCCGGGCTGTCGCCATCAGCCGTGACGGCGGGCGCAGCTGGGTCGCCGCGCAAAATAGCGTCCAGCCGGGCGCGATCTCCCTCGTGAAGGTGCGTCAGCACGGAGAGCCAGTACTTCTTTTGCATGCCGGTGAGGGTGCGGCTGGCGCGGACCCGACGCGCCAGCTCACGTGGCGGCGGCGCCTGTCCGCCGGACGCACGCGGGGGCGTGGCGGCCGCGCGCCGGGTGCGTCGTGGGCCCGACGCCCCTTCAGCCGAGTCCACAGGCTTTAGGAAACAGAGCTGCCACCCGACGAGCCGGTGCCTCCCGAGAAACCGCCTGAGCGGGGCGCCGAGACGCCGCTGCTGGACGAAGCGCTGGAGTTGTTCGGGTTGGCGCTGGAGATGCCGGAGCTACCCGTGGTGCTGCCCGACGTAGAGCCACCCGCTGTCACGCTGCTGCCCGTGCCGCCCGCGGCGCCGGAGGTACCGCCGGAAGTGGAAGAGCTGGTAGTCCCAGATGTACCCGAGGTGACGCCGGTGGAGGCGCCGCTATTGAGGTTGCGGTTAGTGACGGCGCTGCCTGCGCCGGTGCCACCCGCACGGCCGCTCACCGCGGACTGCACGCCGGTGACGCGCTGCGCCGGGGGCTTCACCGTCTCCGAGGAGCTGCCGCCGGAGACGCGTGGCACGGCGCTGCCGGATCCCATGGTGGACGGGTCCTGCTGGACGATGACGGTGCGCGGCGGGTCGTAGTAGGCGGGACGGTTGCCCAGCATCATGCCGACAAAGAATGGAGTCCACATGCTGTAGGGCTGGGGGTAGTACTGGCGTCCGGGCTGGGCGGTGCCTACCTGCGCCTGCTGGATGAGCCCCACGTTCTCGCTCTCGGGCAGGTGCAGGATAGGGTCTTCGTCCGCCTTGATCTCGAGGGACAAGGTGTCGTCCCGCAGCAGCTTAATGCGGCTGGCATGAGCCACGTGGCCGGGCACGTCGGTGGGGGAGCCGGGATCGAACCATTCGAACTGGTAGACGCCGCGCTGGTCGCGGAAGACGCTGCCGGGGTCCACTTGGTAGGTCCCGGGGCCGCGCGGCAGCCCGCTGGCCACTTCCTGAGTCAGCGGGGCCACCGCCGGCTGCTGCTGCACGGCCGTGGTATCGGTGGCACTGGCGTTGCAGGCGGCCAGCGACGCGGCGAGCAGCAGCGCAGTGGAGAGCCGCACCGCCGGTGAGGCGTGCTTCCGCAAGTAGCGGCTGACGTCCTGCGCCAGCTCCCACAAGCGGCGCTGCACCAACGGGTCCGCCTGACGCTGCGGGGACCGCTGCCGCGCTACGTCCTCGGCGCCATGCTCTGAAGGGCTCATGAGCAAAGCATATACCCCGGTGGCTCTCAGTTCCAGGAGGAATGGCTGTCTGGTTGGTAGCCGTCAGCCATCCGTCCGGCCCGCGTCAGTGGATCTCTGCCGAGACGGCAGTGCGCTACCCTCGCGCCGCAGGCTGCAGCCGCCAAGTTTTGAAGAATCCCTCACGTGATCCAGGAAGTAGCCACTGGCATCTACACCAGCGACCATCCCGTGGCGGATGGCAAGAACGGCATCGTCTTTGGCGAGCGTATGGTGGTGTGCGTAGACACCGGCGATGGCGCGGATGATGGCCGGCGCATGGTGGAGTTCGTACGCGGTCAAGGGCGGCGCGCCGACTGGCTGGTGCTGACCCACAGCCACGGCGACCATGTGCTGGGCGGTGCTGCGTTCGCGGACGCGCTGGTCTTCGGGCATGCGCTCGTGAGAGAGGGCATCGAAAGTGAGGCGCCGCGGCTGGCGGAGCGCCTTGGCACGTCAGTCGACGATCTGGGTGCCATGCTGCCTTGGCCGGCGGTGACCTTCACACACGAGGCACGGCTGGACCTGGGTGGCCGGCACGTGCGGCTGTTCCACGCACCGGGGCACAGCCCCGATTCCATCTGCGCGCTGGTGGAAGAAGACGGCGTGCTATTCGGCGGCGATACTGCGGTCACAGGGATTGTGCCCGCGTTTAGCAGCGGCAACAGCGCTGAGTTGGAAGCGACCCTGCGCCGGCTGGCCGCGATTCCAGTTGAGGTGCTGGTGGCCGGGCATGGGCCGGTGCTGCGCGGACGCTCGCGCATCCGCGAGTGGCTCACCTGGATGGCGGACTACGTCGCGGGAGTGCGGGAGTACGTAGCGCGCGGCGTGCGAGCCGGCCGATCGGAAGACGAGATCTTGCAGCGGCTCGACTTCGACTCCCTTATTGGGGGGCGGCTGGAGCACGAGCCGCACGGCATGCTGCGCCGCCACCAGAACACCGCGCGTGCGCTGTATCGGGAACTGGCGCGTACTTAGCGGGCGCTAGGCAGTCGCCGCCGGTTCTGCGTTGAAGTCGGGGTCTCGGGACACCCATGCGGGCTGACGCTCTTTCACTTGACCGAGCGGGAAGGGCTCGAACGGCACGGAGATGAGGCGGCCGTCCGTGTCAAGGGCGTTGTCGAAGTCAGTTTGGGTGCACCAGTGAGCCAGCGCGTCGTGCGCCTGGCGACAGCGGCCGGTGTCTGTGGAAGCCAGGTTCTGGCGCTCTTCAGGGTCCGCGGCGAGATCGAACAGCTGCTCGCGCCCACCGTTGGCGAGCCAGACGTACTTCCATCGGTGGTCCGCACTGCCCGGACCACCTGAGGGGGCGGTCTCGTCCCAGCGCCACATCAGCTTGAAGGTGCGGCCGCTGCCGTACTCGGCGGCGATGCCGGGACGATCTGGTAGTGCGCCGTCGCGAGCTGCGGGCAGCAGGTTCAGCCCGTCCAGTCCAACCCAACCTTTGGGGGCGTCCGGGAGGTTCGCGCTGGAAGTGACCTGAATGCCGGCGGCGGCGAGGAAGGTAGGAAACACATCCACCGTCGAGACCGGCGCCTGGCGGATGGCGCCGCCCGGCAGCCCAGCGGGCCAGTGCATCAGCAGCGGTACGGTGACCGAGCCCTCATAGAAGGAGCGCTTGCCCCAGCCGCCGTGGTCGCCCAGCAGCTCGCCGTGGTCTGCGCTGATGACGATGAGGGTGTTGTCCAGGATACCGCCGTCGCGTAGCGCCCGGACGATGGCGCCAATGCCCTCGTCGATCTGCTCCACCAGCGCATAGTACGCCGAGCGGACGGCGCGTGTGCGTTCCTCATCGGCTTGGTCTATGGTC
>CADCTC010000230.1:0-330 GCA_902805635.1 uncultured Chloroflexota bacterium | reverse complement strand
TTCTGCGGCCGTAGGTAGTCGTCCTCCTCGTCGTCGCGCCGGGGGATGGGGAGGGTGACGCTCTCCGGCGGGTAGCGATCCCAGTACTCACGCGGCGGGTCGAAGGGCGGGTGGGGCTTGAAGAAGGCGGTGGTGCAGAGGAACGGGCGGTTGCGGTTGGCGCGGATGAAGTCGACGCTGCGCTGCGCCGTCCAGGACGTCATGTGGTGCTCTGGCGGCAGCGGCGACTCCTGGGGGACGTAGTAGTAGGGGCCGCGCCGGCCGCCGGGCATGGTGACGTGGCCAAGGCCGCTGTCGCGCAGGTGGAGCAGGTAGTCGTCGTCCTGGCGG
>CADCTC010000229.1 GCA_902805635.1 uncultured Chloroflexota bacterium | reverse complement strand
GCTGCTGGCCGACATAATGGACCAGGGCATCATCTTGGCCGGCGGCGGGGCCATGCTCAAGGGGCTGGACCTCCGGCTCCAAGAAGAGACCAAGATGCCCGTCCATGTGGCCGACGACCCGCTGCAGTGCGTTGTCCGTGGCACCGGCGCCTGCCTGGAGAACCTTGAGGTCTACCGCAAGGTCTTCGTCGACGACACCTACACGCGGTTGAGGACATGAGCGCCCGCGTGCCGCGCATCGCTACCAGCGCAGCGCCCAGCCCACTGGCATGGCTGCTGATCTTCGTCACCTTATCTATCGTGGCCACGTTCGCGGACAGCCGGCATCTGCTGGACGGTCCGCGCCAGGCCGTGATGCGCGTGCTCTCTCCAGTGCAGGCCGGTGTCAGCCGCGTAGGGCAGGGCATCGGTGGCGTGTTCTCCGGCTGGAGTGAGGTCGGACAGCTGCGCGACGAGAACGCGGCGCTGCGACGCACCATGGAAGAGTTGGTGCAGGAGACGGTCAACCTGCGCGCTGCCGAGCTGGAGAACCGCGAGTTGCGCGACCAGCTCAAGTACTCCCGCGAGAACCAGTCGCTCACGCTGTTGCCCGCCGAGGTCATCGGCCTGGACTCCAGCGCCCTCGTGGGGTCGGCCGTAATCAACCGGGGTCGCGAGTCGGGCATCCAGGACGGCATGACCGTGCAGTCCACTGCTGGTCTGATTGGGCGCGTCGTGTCACTGACCGCCACCACCAGCCGCATCCTGCTGATCAATCATCCCAGCAGCTCGGTTAACGCCGTCATCCAGGGCGCCCCGGGCGCCACCGGCCAGGTGCTGGGACAGCCCGATGGCCGCCTGGCGATGCGCTACATCCCCCAGGCGGAGAGCGTGAAGGTCAACGACGTGGTGGTCACCTCCGGCCTGGGCGGCGCCTTCCCCAAGAACGTGCCCATCGGCCGCATCGTGCACATCGAGACTCGCGACGTGGAGATGTTCCAGCGCGCCGTGATCGAGCCATTCGTCAACTTCCGCAAGCTGAGCCACGTCATGGTGGCAACCGGCTTCATCCCGACCAAGCTATGACATGCGCATGAAGCCCCCCTGGTGGATCGCCCCCGTGCTGCTCTTTCTGGCTGCCGTGGTCCAGGCGTCGCTGCTGCCCGCGCTTGGCCTGATCCGCGTGCGACCCGAGCTGGTGCTAGTGGCGGTCGTCATCTGGGCCGTCCTGCGAGGCGTGCGTGAGGCGCTGCCGTGGGCCTTCGCCGGCGGCTTGCTGCTCGATCTCTTCTCCCACTCACCGCTGGGCACCGCGTCGCTGGCGCTCTTGCTGGTGGCACTCTGCGCCAGCGTCGGGGAAGCCAGCGTCTTCCGCACTAGCTTCCTGCTGCCAACGGTGATCGTGTTCTGGGCGGGGGTGTTATACGGCGTGCTCTACCTCTTCCTGCTGCGCACCCACCAAGTGCCGGTCGAGTGGATCGGCACCCTGCGCCACTCAGTCGTGCCAAGCGCGATCTTGAGCGCGGTGTGCGCGCCGGCCGCGTACTGGGTGCTCAGCCGTGTCGAGCGCGCCACGCGAGTAGTTAAGCCGGTGGAGTGGTAGGGAGCCGGGTAGGCGCATGGCGACCATAATCACAAAGCCGACGTCGCGTGTCCTGGCGATGTACGGCGTGATCGGGCTGGCGTTCCTCGTCCTGCTCGGCCAGCTGTGGAGCGTGCAGATCGCCAACGGCAGCCAGTACCGCGAGCGCGCCGAGGTCAACCGCATTCGGGTTGTCAGTGAGAAAGCGCTGCGCGGCGTGCTCTACGACCGCGCCGGCCGCCAGGTCGCCCGCAACGTCCCCAGCTGGACTGCCGCCATCCGCCCGGCCGACTTGCCGCGCGACAAAGACCACCGCGCCGAGCTGTACGAGCGCCTCGGCCGCGTGCTGGAGCTGGAGCCGCAGGAGATCGCAAAGACGGTAACCGGGGCACGCGACGATCCGTTCACGCCCGCGCGCGTCAAGTCGCCCATCACCCGCGACCTCGCGCTGGTGATCGAAGAACAGCAGGGGCTGTTTCCTGGTGTGGTGATCCAGTACACGCCCATTCGCGCGTACCCCGAGGGGCCGTTGCTGGGCCAAGTTCTCGGCTACACCGGTCCCATCCCTGCCGGCCTGCTCCAGAACCGTATGGAGACCGGCTACGAGCGCGACGATACGTTGGGCATTACCGGCATCGAGTCGGCGTTCGAGGATGAGCTGCGCGGCAGCCGTGGGCGCAAGCAAGTAGAGGTAGACGCGCTCGGCCGCGTGATGAATGAGATCGCCGTGCTCCAGCCTACGCAGCCCGGCAGCAACGTGGTGCTCACCATCGACACGGCGCTCCAGCGTAAAGCTGCGGAGCTACTCGCCGCCAGCATGACCAGGGCACATTCCAGCCAGGCGGCACTCGTGGCGATGGACGTACGCAACGGCGACGTGCTGGCCATGGTCAGCCTGCCGCAGTACGACAACAATCTCTTCGCCGCGGGTATCTCGACGGCCGACTACAAGCGACTGAGCGATGATCCGTGGCGGCCGCTGGTCAATCACGCTATCGGCGGCCAGTTTCCACCCGCTTCGACCTTCAAGATGGTCACCGCCGCGGCTGCGCTCCAGGAGCGCGTCGTCACGCCGCAGACCAGGCTCAATTGTCCCGGCTCCATCACGGTGCAGGGGCGCACCTTCCGAGACTGGGAGCCCAAGGGCCACGGCAACGTCGACGCCCGCGCCGCGGTTGCCGTCTCCTGCGACATCTACTTTTACACCATTGCCGGCGGCAACCCGTACACCAACCTGCGCGGTGTGGGCATCGCCAAGCTGGGCGAGTACGCCCGCGCTTTCGGCTTCGGGGAACGGTCTGGACTGCGCCTTCCCGGCGAGGCGCGTGGGCTGGTGCCGTCCGAAGAGTGGAAGCGCGAAGCCAAGAAGGAAAGCTGGTTCATCGGGGACAACTTCAACGTCGGCATTGGCCAGGGCGACCTGCTGGCCACTCCGCTGCAGCTGGCTAATATGACCGCCGCCATCGCGAACGGCGGCACGCTCTACAAGCCACGCATCGCTACTGCCACGCGCGACGGCGAAGGCAACGTGGGCCAGACGTTCCAGCCGGAAGTGATCCGCAAGCTCACCATCGCCCCCGAATACATGGCCGCCATCCGCGCCGGCATGCGCGACGTGGTCGCCTCTACGTCGGGTACCGCGTATCATGCGCTCAAGCAGCCCAGCCTGAGCATTGCGGGCAAAACTGGGACGGCGGAGTTCTTCGGGCCGCTCGACAGGCAGGGGAACCTCCCGACCCACGCGCTGTTCGTCGGGTACGCGCCATACGAGGACCCGCGCGTGGCGGTGGCGGTCGTCGTGTACCACGGTGGCGAAGGCTCGGAGACCGCGGCGCCCGTTGCGGCCGACGTGCTCAAGGCGTACTTCGACCTGGGAGTCCGCTGACCCGTGCAGCGCAAGTCCTGGCTGAAGTTCGATCCCTGGCTGCTGCTGACCGCAATCGTGCTCGCGGCGTTCGGGATCATGGTGCTGCGCAGCGCCACGATGCTGGCGGACCAGCAGGTGAGCCGGCAGCTGCTCACCCAGGCAGGGTACGCTGGCGCCGGGCTGGCGGTGATGATCGCTGTCGCTGCGGTGGACTATCGCCTTGTGGGCGCGCTCTGGCTGCCACTGTACGGCGCGACGCTCGCGGTGCTCGGCGTCGTGCTGGTGGCAGGCCGCACCATCTACGGGGCGCAGCGCTGGCTTCCTCTGGGGCCGTTCAGCTTCCAGCCCTCAGAGCTGGCCAAGTTCACCGTGATCATCTGCCTGGCGCGGTACCTGGCCGGCAAGAGCGACGACGAGGTCCGCAAACCGAAGACGCTGCTCATCTCGCTGCTGCTCGTGCTCGTGCCCGTGGGGCTCGTCTACCGCCAGCCCGATCTCGGCACGTCGCTGGTGCTCATCGCCATCTGGTTCGGCATGGTGTTCGTCGCCGGTGCGCCGCTCAAGTGGCTGGCGCTGGTACTCTCCGTGCCGCTGGTGGGTTTCCCGCTGGTCTGGCAGATCATGCACGACTACATGCGCCGCCGCCTGATGATCTTCCTCTCGCCCGAGCGTGACCCCTTAGGTGAGGGCTACAACATCATCCAGGCGCGCATTACCGTTGGCTCGGGGGGCTGGTGGGGGCGCGGCCTGGGCAACGGCACTCAGACACAGCTGAACTTCCTCAAGGTGAGTCACAGCGACTTCATCTTCGCCGTGCTGGCGGAAGAGCTCGGGTTTTTCGGCTGCATCGCGCTCCTCGCGCTGTTCGGCGCGCTCTTCTGGCGCTGCCTGCGCGTCGGCCAGCGCTCGCGCGATTCGTTTGGCCGTCTGCTGGCTGCCGGCGTGACCAGCATGCTGCTCTTCCAGGTCTTCGTGAACATCGGCATGAACATCGGCGTGGCGCCGGTCACCGGCATTCCGCTGCCGTTCATCAGCGCCGGCGGCTCGTCGCTGCTCTCGGTGTTCGCCTGCCTGGGAGTGCTCCAGAGTGTGCTGATCCACGCCCAGGCGCGCCGCTACGACACGCAGCCCAACGTGAGTGTCCCCGCCACTCTGCGGATCAGGCGCGAGCGTTTCCCGCTGCGCTGGGTGAGCGGGCGCATCGGCCGCTCGATGGCCGCGCGCCGGCCGCAGCGCGTGATGCCGGGAGCACGCCGCTGAGCCGGTCGCAGGCGCGCGCGCGTCGCGTACGCCAGGCGCTGGCGGACCGTGGCCCCTCCCTTCGCATTGCTGCCCGGTCCGGGGGAGTGCCGTTGCCGCGCCCAGGCATGCCAGCAGACTCCGTACGCGTGCGCGTGCCCGCCACCACTGCCAACCTCGGTCCCGGCTTCGACGCCTTGGGGTTGGCGCTCGACCTGCACGAAGACGTAATTCTCCGGCGACTGCCAGCCGGGGCGCCACGTCCGGAGATTGCTGTCACCGGCCTCAATGCTCGCCGCCTGCATGCGGACGAGAACCTGCTCGCCTTCCAGGGCGTGCTGGCGCTCTACAAGCGCCTTGAGCGCGCAGCCCCACCGCTGGCGCTAGAGTTGCACACGCGCATTCCACGTTCCGGCGGCTTGGGTGGCAGCGCCGCCGCAATTACCGGGGGCATCGCCGCCGCCAATGCGCTGGAGGGATCACCGCTGGATACCCGCCAATTGCTCAGCTTGGCGACGGAGGTAGAAGGCCATCCGGACAACGTCTCGGCCGCGCTGCTGGGTGGGTTGGTGGTGACCGTCAACGGACACGCGGGCCTGGTATTTAAGCGGCTCGATCCTCCGCGTGGTCTCTCCGCGGTGGTGCACGTGCCACGCCACTCCATCTCCACTAAGGCCGCGCGCGGTGTCCTTCCCACTCACCTGAGCCGCGAGGACGCGGTCTTCAACCTCAGCCGCACCGCCATGCTGGTAGCCGCCTTCCAGACGGCGGATTGGACCCTCCTGCGCGACGCCATGGACGACCGGCTGCATCAGCCCGCGCGCGGCGGCATCTATGCTGCGCTATTCCCCACCATCCAAGCGGCGCTCGCCGCCGGCGCCCACGGCGCCGCCCTCAGTGGGTCCGGCGCCGCCATCATCGCCTTTGCCACAACCCGTCACCAGGAGATCGCAACAGCGATGGCTGCCGCCGCCGAAGCGCACGGCGCTCCCGGCCATGCCGAAGTGCTGCGCCTCAGCGCCGCGGGGGTACGCGTGGTCGAAGCGACGTAGCTCAGTTCAGGGAGGTGCGCGTTGAGCTGCCACGCTGCTGTGCCAGACGCGCTTCCAGTAGCAGCACTGGTTGGATCAGCTGGAGCCGCGCGAGTGGCCCCGGTGCTTCCAGGAATCGTTGCTTCTCTTCGTTACTCACGGTCGAAAGGACGCGCGCGGCGAAGTAGGAAAGGTCCGCGGCTTCGGTAGGAATGCTCGCCAGCGCCCGCTCGATCTCGTGCCGCTGGTCCGCTCGCTGTCCGGGGAGCACGCGTCGAATGGCCTCGAACAGCTCCCGCAGCGCCGCCTGTGCCCCGCTGACAAGTGTCACTGCCCTGGCGTCGGCGTCTGCCTCTGTAGTATCTGGAACGGTCATGAATCGTCCCGCCGGGTATGGCTCGTCCTGGGTGCGCTCCAGCAGCCGGACGCGCTCGGTGCCTTTACACAGCAGGATCGAGCGGCCGTCCGGCAGGTGTCGGAGGCTGGTCACGCGTGCGATCGTGCCCACGTCATAGGTGACCGGCGCCTGTGCCGCCCCGTCCGGCCGCTCCAGCACTTCGTCACCTTCCCGGATCGCAAGCACCACGAACTCGCGTGGCTCGTCCCGTGCGCGCGCCGCTAGGTCCGCCACCATACGTCGATAGCGCTGCTCAAAAATGTGCAGAGGCAGTGGCGCGCCGGGCAGCAGCACCGACTGCAGCGCGAAGATCGGCAGCACCCGGGCAGCGTCCCTTGCCCTCAGGTTGGTGTAGTTGTCAGATTGCAGCATCCTCGTCGGACCTATAATCGCGTGCCAGGAGCATACCGCGCGTGCCACCACCAAAGCGCGACCAACGTTCCCCGCAGGCGTCGAAACCGTTGCACTCGTCGCGTCCGAACCGCGACCACCACCCTGGTTCGGATGAGCCGGCGCTGCCGGATATGCGCCAGTACGCCCAGGAGCTTCAGGCTATGCTGCGCCAGCGCAGCCCTGCCATGTACCGCGCCTTCCTCTCTCGCTGGCGCGATGTGCACGAGCGCGGTGCCGCGGAGCGCCTGGGCAAGCTGCCGGACGATGCCCTCCGGCTGCGCATCGAGCAGATGATCCTGGGATTGCCGGCGCTTGCCGATCTACACGACGCTGCCCGCCGGTACGTGGACGAGCACTGAGCGGCGGTCACGCCGCCTCCATCGCTGCGCGTGACGGCGTGAGCTGGATGCGCCGGTTCTCCTCGGCAGCCTGTTCGGCGCACATTGCCACCGCCACCGCCTCACGCGCCATCGCGAGCGACGTGCCGTCCGGAGTACCTGCCCGGATGCGGTTCACGAAGCGTTCCGTATTAGCGCGGCTGGACTGCGCCAGCGTGACGGTAGGGAACTCCACGCGCTGCGACCCGGCGGACGTGACGCGCGTGAGGTGTCCCTCGTTGGTGCGGCTGCCGGAGACGTACCCGCGGTACGAGAGGAAGCCGCCAGCGAACATCATCGCCTGCTCCTGCTCGTCTCGCGGCACGGCAAAGCCGCGGATGTACAGCAGCTGCGCCACGCCGCCCCGCCGGAACCCTGCCGTCATCGTGGAGACGCTGGTCCGGTAATAGCCAGACTGGTCCAGCCCGTCGTACGTGGAGGTTCCTTCCACCCAGTCCACCGGTCCAAACAGGTCTAGCAGGTGATACACGTACGCGATCCCCACCATGAACGGCGGACCGGAGAGCGACCGGTTGCGCCAGACGCTCTGTCCGCCGCCGCGGCTGGGCGTGGCCAGCACACCATTGACCGCTCGCAGCTCGCCCAGCGATTCGGCCGCCTGCTTGATCCCCAGGTGCCAGCCCACCCCCGCCTGGTCATGCCCGACACACACCACCTTTCCGCCGCGCGCCGCCAGGGCTACCAACGCGTCGGCATCTTCCAGGCAGGTCGCCAGCGGGTACTCCACGAAGACGTGCTTGCCCGCCTCCAGCGCCGTCCGTGCGACCGCCGCGTGGCTGTCGTTATGTGTCGTGACGAATATGGCGTCGACGTCATGACGGGTCACGACGTCTCGCCAGTCCGGCATGAACGCCGCCGTGAAGCGCCGCGCCAGCGCCGGGCCGGTGTACGCGTTGCGCGAGCTCACGTAGGCTACGTCCACCCCCCCGATCTGCGAGAGGTGGGTGGCCCGGGCGTGCGCCATGCCACCCGAGCCGACGATGGCGCAACGTAGTGTGTCGCCTTCGCCCCCCAGTGCGCCGTCGTATCCGGGTGTGCGTGCTGTAGTCATGCCGTTCCCTCCGTCCAGGCAGCCTATCACGGCCGTTCGGGCAAGGCAATCGCTACACTCGCGACGTGCGCTTCGGCTCGTGCAACGAGATGTTCGAGGGCTGGGAGCTCTCGCGCCAGTTCGCCTTCCTCCGCGAGTGCGGCTACGAAGGGGTAGAGATTGCCCCGTTCACCATCGCCAAGGACGTGACCGAGATACCGGCCGCCCAGCGCCGTGAGGTCGCCTCTCTGGCGAGGCAGCACGACATCGAGGTGATCGGCCTGCACTGGCTCATGGTCGGCCCCGAGGGCATGTACGTCACGCACACCGATGACGCGGTGCGCCAGCGCACCACCGCCTACCTCCAGGAACTGATGCGCTTCTGCGCGGACGTGGACGGCCAGGTGCTCGTCTTCGGCTCGCCCAAGCAGCGCAATCTGCTGCCGGGCGTCACGCGTGAGCAGGCGCGTGCCTGGCTGATCGAGGTGTTCGAGCAAGCGTTGCCCGTGGCCGAGCAGGTAGGTGTCACGCTGTGCCTAGAGCCGCTGCCGCCGCCCGAATGCGACTTCATCACCACCACGGCGGAAGCCATCGACATCATCGACGCCATCGGCCACCCCAACCTCCGGCTGATCCTGGACGTGAAGAGCATGGTGGGCGAGCAGAGCGCGACCGGCCGCTCCATTCCGGACACCATCCGCCGCGTCGCGCCGTACGTCGCCCACTTCCAGGCCAACGACGCCAACCTCGGCCACCCCGGCTCCGGCCAGATCGACTTCGTCCCAATCTTCGCCGCGCTACAAGATGTCGGTTACGGCGGCTTCGTGTCGGTGGAGACCTTCGACTTCAAGCCCGGCCCCGAATCAATTGCGCGCGAGAGCATTGACTACATGCGCCGCACACTGGCACAAGCCCAGCGAAGCTAATGCACGCGTGCCCGGCCGATCCAACCTCAGAACCATTAACGCGATAGCTAGAGAAGAAACAATGGAGCCGATGAACGTTGTGGTGCGGGCAGGCATGCACGACCGGCGCGCCTGCCCGGTGTGGGTGCAGCTGCCGCGCCAGGAGGGCACGCCCGCGCTGAGATTGACCGATGAGGCCGGCGCCGAAGTGCCGTGCCAGGCCGAGCCATCCGGCACCAGCGACGATGACCGCCTGTGGCTGACCTGGATCGTGCGCGACCTGGCCGCCGGCCAGGAGCGCCGCTACCGCGTCGAGGAAGCGCCCACGCTCGCAGCTGCGACCGACCGGCCTGATGCCGCTCCGGCAGCGGCCTCAATGGGATCAGTGGTTGCAGTCGGAGACGAAGTCGCCCCGCCGTCCGATGGCGGGCCAGGGGGTACAGCGGGCGCGTCGGGCGCGGACCCCTCATTGCACCAGGCCGATCCGGCGAGCACCGGCGTGGCACTGTCCGAGCTGCCGGATGGCCAGTTGTCGGTCCACATCGGCGGCGAGCTGTTCTCCACCTACTTCTTTGGCTCCGACGTGGTGCGTCCCTACTTCCACCCACTGATCGGTCCCACCGGACACCCCGTCACCCGCGGCTATCCCATGGTCCCCGCGCCGGAGGGCACCGAGAATGTTGGCCGCCGTCACCCTTATGACCACCCGCACCACAAGGGCTTCTACGTGGCGCATGGCGACGTGAACGGCGCCGACAACTGGAGCGAGGCGCCCGGCCACGCCACCATGCGCCACGCCGGCTTCCAGCGCCTCATCTCAGGCCCGGTGTACGGCAGCTTTGATGAGCTGGTTGAGTGGCTCGACCGCGAGGGGCGCCCAGTGATGATGGAGACGCGACGCGTCACCTTCTTCAACGTCGGTCCGGACGAGCGCATCTTCGACGTCAGCCTGCGTTTCAACGCCACCACTGGCACCGTCACGTTCGGCGACACCAAGGAGGGTGGTCTCATCTCCGTGCGCGTCGCCAGCAGCATGGACGCACCTGAGGCGAAGCGCCCCGATGCCCCCGGTCTCATGGAGAACTCGTACGGCGCCCTGCAGGAAGCCGAGTGCTGGGGTAAGCGCGCCAACTGGTGTGACTACTCAGGACCGGTAGAGGGGGAGATCGTCGGCATTTGCATGATGGACCACCCGGCCAACCCGCGCTACCCCACCCACTGGCACGTGCGCGCCTATGGCCTGATTGCTGCCAATCCTTTCGGTCTGCACGACTTCTACAAGGACCCCGACACCCACCGGGGTGACTGGACCATCCCCGCGTACGAGTCGCGCAACTTCCTCTACCGCGTGCTCATCCACCGCGGTAACGCCCGCCAGGCGAGCGCCGCTGATCGGTACCACGACTTCGTCAACCTGCCGCAGGTGGAGCTGGTCGCCTAATGGCCAAGCAAGACCCGAACGCGATCGGTTTCGCGGTGGTCGGGCTCGGCATGGGCCGCCACCACTGCCGTTCCATCCGTGAGGCTGCCGGCGCCGAGCTGGTTGCCATCTGCGACATCGACCCCGGCCGCCGCGCGAAGGCGGCGCAGGACTATGGCTGCCGCACGTACGCATCTGTTGACGAGCTCCTGCAAGACGACGACGTGCAAGTAGTCAACGTCGCCGTCCCCACCGGCCTCCATGCCGACGTGGCCATCAGGGTCGCCCAGTCGGGCCGCCATGTCATCTGCGAGAAGCCGCTCGACGTCAACCTCGAAAAGGCAGACGCGCTGATTGCCGCGTGCGACGACTTTGGCGTCAAGCTGGCGTCCATCTTCCAGCGCCGGCTGCACCCGCTCTCCAAGCGCATCAAGGAGGCTGTTGACGCCGGGCGCCTGGGCACGCCGCATTGGGCCGACATCCACCTGTACTGGTACCGCACCGACGGCTACTACGCTGGCGGCAATCCACCCGGCTGGAAGGGCACGTTCAAGATGGACGGTGGCGGCGCCTGCATGAACCAGGGCATCCACTCCATCGATTTCATCGGTTGGGTCATGGGCGGGGTCGCCAGCGTGTACGCCAAGACCGGCACGTTCACTCACGCTATCGAAGCTGAAGACGTTGGGAGCGTACTGGTCACCTTCAAGAACGGCGCACTGGGCAATATCACCTGCACCACCTCGGCCTACCCTGGTCTCACCAACGACTTCCACATCTTCGGCAACCGCGGCAGCATTGCATTGATGGACGAGAAGGTCATCGCCTGGCGCATCATGCGTGAGGACGGCGACAAGGACGCCGAGCTGGCCGAAGAGCGCGAGCTTCAGGCGCTGTACCCCGGTTCAGACAGCAGTGGCGCTGCCGACCCGATGGCCGTCGGCTTCGACGGCCACACCGTGCACGTGGAAGACATGGTGCGCGCCATTCACGAGAACCGCGACCCCATCATCACCGGCCGCGACGCACGCCACGCCGTCGAGATCTGTGTCGCTATTCAGGAATCCGCCCGCACCGGCCGCGAGATCACTCTCGACAGCGCCCGCTGAGGCAAAACCGCCAATGCCAGACACAGACGGCGCTGGCGGCGCGCTAACCCGTCGCGAGGCGCGTCTCGCCGAACCCGCCTCGCTCATGCACCGGCAGGCGCACCTCGGTCCGTCCCAGGCACGCACCTTCCTCACCTTTCCGATCGACCTGCCGGGCGGGACACGCGCGCTGACCATCCGGCTGCGCTTCTCCCCCGCCCAGGTGACGCGCCTCCGTAACCTGGTCACCGTCAGTCTCTTCGATCCCCACGGCTTCCGCGGCGCCGCGCACCGCCACGCGCCAGAACAGGAGCTCACCGTCAGCCTGCGCGAAGCCTCTCCGGGCTTCCTCCCAGGCCCGCTGCCTGCCGGCCTCTGGACCCTAGAGCTCGACCTGCACGCCGTCCTGCCTTCCCTCCGCGGCGGCCTCGATTACGTCCTGGAAGTCATCGCCCATCCGGGCGCCGTAGACGACCCGACGCTCGACGACGAGGTCCCCACTGCCGAAGCGATCGAGCCCAGCGCCCCCGACGAGTCCCCGCTTCCTCCAACCCCATCGCCCACCAGGGGCGAGAGCGCAGCCCCAGCCGGTTGGCTGAAGGGCGACCTGCACGTGCACTCCAACCACTCCGACGGCCGCTGGATGGCCGCTGACATCGTTGAATATGCCCGCCAGAACCGGCTCGACTTCCTCGCCCTGACCGACCACAACACCATGTCCGGTCGCGATGACCTGCGTGCCGCGCTGCGCCGGGCGGGCCTCCCAACGCTCATCATAGATGGGATGGAGCTCACCACGTTCTGGGGGCACGCCAACGCACTGGGTGTCGCCCACTGGATCGACTGGCGTGTCGCCGGCCCCGGCGGCAAGCCAGAGCGAATCGGCACTGACCAGGACGCGCCGCCCACGCGCGTGATGCCGGAGGCGGCCGCCGAAGTCCACCAGCACGGCGGCCTCCTCGTCGTCAACCACCCGCGCTCCCAAGGCTATCCCTTCTGCACCGGCTGCCACTGGGACTACGGCGACGAAACTGCCGGTTACGCGGACGCCATCGAGGTAATGAACGGTCCCTGGTCTAACAAGCAGAATACCTACGCCCTGGCGCTGTGGGACCAGTGGCTCAACGCCGGCCACCGTATCCCCGCTACCGCCGGCTCAGATTCGCACGGTGTCTCCAGGCAGCCCGATCAGCTTGGCTTCACTTTTGTCCGCGCCGACCTCTCTCAGGACGGCATCCTGGCCGCCGTCAAGGCGGGCCGCACCTATCTGAGCCGCGGCCCTTCGTTGGAATGGCTTCGACCGCTCCCGGCAAATGATCTGGCGCGTGACGCCACCTCCCTAGCCGCCCACCTAGGTGACCTTCCTGGTCCGGCAGACGTGTGGCTCGTCGCCGATGGCCGCCGCGAGCGACTCTCACAACCTTCAGCGGCTGGCGAGATCCGCTTCGAGTTGGACGCCGCGCTGCGCGAGAGACGCTGGTTCCGCCTGGAGGCCTGCCTCCGTGGTAAGAAAGAGCTCCTGGCGCTGACCAACCCCGTCTGGCGGGTTGATTGACGTTGCCGGCTTCAACCCTCCCCCATTATCTCCCGGTACGCTGCCACCGTCTGGTCAGCCACGCTCTGCTGCGTGTACGTCTCGCGCGCACGCCGCAACCCCTTCTCGCGTAGCTCCGCCCGCAGTGCTGGGTCGTCCCGCACGCGGCTCAGGCAGTCCGTCAGTGCCGCCGCGTCTCCCGGCGGAAACACCAGCCCTGCATCGCCGATCACGTGCGCGATCTCGCCGGAGTTAGACCCCACCACGTTCACCCCACACGCCATTCCCTCCACCAGCACCCGGCCGAACTGCTCCTTCCAGCTCTCGATCTCGATCGACGGCATCACTACCACGTCAAGCGTGTGCAGGAACGGCGGCACCTGGTCTGATGGCACACCGGGTCGGATCTGAAACCGGTCACCCAATCCCAGCTGTGCCGCGAGCGCGCGCAGCCGTGGCTCCTCCTCCCCCCAGCCCAGGATCTCCAGCCGCGCGTCACCCCCTAGCGCCGCCACCGCCTCCACCAGCAGGTGCGCTCCCTTGCGCTCGCGCAGCCTCCCTGCGAACCCGACTGTGAACGGCCGCGGCTGCTCCTGCACCGCCGGGTCAGCCTTGAACAGGTCCGGGTCCACGCCAAACTGTGGGATGACCCAACTGCGCCCCTTGTAGCCCTTCCCGCGCAGCACGTCCGCCGCCTCCGCGTTCCCGCAGATCGCCCCTGCCGCCGAGCGGTGCACCCAATCCTCCAGCCATGAGATCGGCGGCGGGTAGCGCCGGTGCAAGTTCTGCCAGGTGAAGAACAGCCGCCGCGCCCCCACCGACCGCGCCAGCGCGAATCCCTGCCACGTGGCCAGGTTGTACGCCTCCTCGTCCATGTGCAGCAGGTCTGGCTTCACCTGCCGGAAGATGCGGTGCAGCGTCGGATAAAAGTGGTAGTGAAAGTGGCCGTTGAACGCCATCGGCTCCACCACCATCTTGTAGCCGGTCTCGTGCCCCGGCTCCAGGGGCGCCTTGCGCCCTGCGTCGTCACGCCAGTACGGCGGCACCACCACCGTCAGGTCCACTTCCGGGTGCCGCGCTATTGCCTCCAGCTTGGTCCGGTAGGCGCTCGCGATCATCGGCTTCGAGATCATCAGGACCTTCACGAGATGGCCTCGTAGGTCTCGAACGTCTCACGCGCGCAGCGCTCCCAGGTGAACCGCGCCGCCTGCAACGGCCCACGCGCCGCCAGGTCCTCGCGCAGCTCGGGATCAGTCAGCACGCGCCGCAGCGATTCGGTCAGCGCCGCGCCTTCACCCTCGTCTGGGTCCACCAGTAGCGCCGCGTCCCCCATCAGCTCCGGCAGCGACGAACGGTTCGAGCACACCACCGGTGTGCCACACGCCAGCGCCTCCAACGGGTCCATGCCGAACCCCTCATAGATAGACGGAAACGCGAAGCACGTCGCCGCGCGCAGCAGCGCCGGTTTGTCCTCGTCAGGCGCAAAGCCGAGGAAGCGCACCCGGTCGGACACGCCCAGCTCTTCGGCAAGTCGCGGCAGGTCTGGGAATAACGCGCTGGCCTCCTTGCGCTGCCGTCCGGAGATCGCCAGCTGCCATGGCACGTCCGGCGGCAGCGCCGCCAGCGCGCGCATCAGCGCCGGCACGTTCTTGCGCCGGTCCAGGCCACCAAAGTAGAAGACGAACGGGCCCTCCAGCCCGTACTTCCGCCGCACCGCGTCGATCTCTTCCGGCGGGACCGGGCGCAGCACGCTCGCGTCTGCCGCCAGGTACACCACCCGCACACGGCTTGCAGGCACACCCAGCAGCCGCACCACGTCCCGCTTGCTCGCCTCCGAGTCCACCAGGATGGCCTGCGCGCGGTGCGCGGCACGTCCCACCAGCGCGTTGTACGCCCGCACCAGCGGCGACGTGACGTACTCCGGGATGATCAGCTGGATCAGGTCGTGGATCGTCACCACCGTCGGTCCGGTCGGGACTAGCGGCGGTGCGAAGTACGGCACGTGCTGCACTGCCGCCTCCGAGCCGCGTGCCAGGCGCGGCCACGCCACCTGCTCCCACCACAGCTTGCGCACGTTCGCTCCCAGCCGGTCGGCGGTGGTACGCGTCAGGCGCGGCGCCACGCCACTCGGCCAGCCACCGTACGGTGCGCTTGGAGTGCCGTCACAGAACGGCAGCGCCTCGACCGGCGCCACACCCGCGCGGTACGTCCGCACAAGGTGCTGCAGGTACTGCCCCGTGCCGGTGCCGGGGTGGTGATAGAAATGCGCATTCAGCGCGACGCGCAACTACAGCCTCGGCGCGGTGTCACCCACCTGCGGTGTGTTCGTGCTGGCAGCACCGTCCACGCCGTTTGCGCCATTCGCGCTGCCGGCATCTGTGTCCTGGGCGCGGGCCGCGGTCCGCTGGTCCTGCTCGGCCAGCTCGTTGACGAAGACGGCGAGCGTCTCGCCGTGGCGCCGGCTGGAGCGCCAGATCGCCGCCAGCGCCAGGTCGCGGCTCACGCCGAAGCGGCCCACCAATGCGTCGATCCGCTCGCCTACCCCCTCCGCCGCCAGCTCCTTCTGCAGCTGCTCTAGGTCGCTACGCACTGTGGCGTAGAAGTCGTACTCAGGCATGTGTTCTCGTATTCCCGGCAAACCATAGCAACCTGCACTCGGTAGGTAGTGCGATGGCGTTACCGCCGGATCGGGTCGTGCAGCGCCGTGGCCCACGTTGCCACCCCTAGTAGGGACCGTTCGACTTCGCGCTGAAAATAGGCGCTTCTCGCCCTTTCTATTCCTGTGAAGGGATTCTTCGAACTGCATGCTCCCAAGGCTTCTGCGCCCGTCCAACACCGTACCGGAAGAAAAGTAAGAGAACCTGCGGCAAACTGCGCCAAACTGTGCGTTGAATCGCGAAATGCCGCCTCTCGTCTGTCTGTCCCAGACGCAGAGAAGGGGCGACCTTGGGGTCGCCCCTTCTTCTGGACCGAGCTATCGGATTGCCCGTGCTGGGACGGCGGGCCCGGCAGGTTAGGCCGAGACCGTCTCCTCCACCGGCTGGTTCACCGGCAGCGGCTGCTCGATGGCGATGGCGAGCGTGGACGTGCTGCCCTCGCCCTCCACGTCCACCGTCACCCGGCTGCCGTCGCCCAGGTCGCCGCCCAGCGACTTGCGGGCCAGTGGGTTCTCCACCTCCCGCTGGATCAGGCGGCGCAGTGGACGCGCGCCGTACTGCTCGTCGTAGCCACGCTCCAGCAGCCAATCCTTCGCGGCGTCGGTGAGCTCGATGGTGGCGTTCTTCGGCGCCAGCCGCTCGCGCAGCTCGCCCAGCATCTTCTCCACCACCGTGCGCAGCTGCGCCTTTTCCAGCCGGCTGAAGACGATGATCTCGTCGATCCGGTTGAGGAACTCCGGCCGGAACGCCTTCTTCAAGGCGTCCATCGCCTTCGTGCGCAGCTCCGCCTGCTTCGCCTCAGCCTGCGACGTGCCCGCCGGCCTGAAGCCCAACGGCCCGCTCGCCAGCGCCAGCCCCGTGTTGCCCACATTGCTGGTCATGATCACCACGGTGTTGCGGAAGTCCACCGTGCGGCCATGCCCATCGGTGAGGCGACCGTCGTCCAGGATCTGGAGCAGGGCGTTGAACACCTCCGGGTGCGCCTTCTCGACCTCGTCGAACAGGATCACCTGGTACGGCCGGCGGCGCACCGCTTCGGTCAGCTGCCCGCCCTGGTCATACCCCACGTAGCCGGGAGGCGACCCGAACAGGCGCGAGACCGTGTGCGGCTCCATGTACTCGCTCATGTCCAGCCGCAGCAGCGCATCGTCGTTATCGAAGATGTACTCCGCCAGCGCCTTGGCCAGCTCGGTCTTGCCCACGCCCGTCGGGCCGAGGAACAGGAACGAGCCGATCGGCCGGCGCGGGTCACCCAGGCCGGAGCGCGAGCGCCGGATGGCGTCCGCCACCGCCGCCACCGCATCCTCCTGCCCGACCACCCGCTGGTGCAGGCGCTCTTCCAGTTGGAGCAGCTTGGTGGCTTCTTCGGTGTAGATGTTGGTCACCGGCACGCCGGTCCACTTCGCCACGACCTCGGCCACATCCTGCACCGTCACCTGCGCGGCCTGGGCGGCCGTGCCGGTACCGGTCTGCTCGGCTGTCGCCATAGCCTCCTCCTGCTCCTTCTCGAGCTGGAGGCGCTCCTGGCGCAGCGTCATCGCCTTGGCGTAGTCGCGGTCGAGCGCGGCCTTGTCCTCTTCTTCCTGCAGCTTCTTGACGCGTGCTGCGCGCTTCACCGCCTCCGGATCGGTCGCGTAGCGGCGCAGGCGCACCTTGGCGGCAGCCTCGTCCATCACGTCGATCGCCTTGTCCGGCAGGAACCGGTCGGAGATGTAGCGGTCGGCCAGCGTCACGGACGCCTGCAGCGACTCGTCGGTGATCTTCAGGTTGTGGTGCTCCTCGTAGCGCGCGCGCAGCCCCTTGAGGATCTCCACCGCGGTGGGCACGTCCGGCGGATTCACGTACACCGGCTGGAAGCGACGCTCCAGCGCCGGGTCACGCTCGATTCGCGTGCGGAACTCGTTGAGCGTCGTTGCGCCGATGGCGCGCAGCTCACCGCGGGCCAGCGCCGGCTTGAGCATGTTCGCCGCGTCCATCGCGCCCTCGCCGCCGCCCGCTCCCGCGCCGACGATCATGTGCAGCTCGTCGATGAACAGGATGACCTCACCCTTCTTCTGGCTGACCTCCGTCAGGACTGCCTTGATGCGCTCCTCGAACTCGCCGCGGAATTTCGACCCGGCCAGCATCGCCGTCAGGTCGAGCGACAGCAGCCGCTTGCCCTGCAGCGGCTCCGGCACCTCGTCCGCCGCGATGCGCTGTGCCAGCCCCTCGACAATGGCGGTCTTGCCCACGCCGGGCTCGCCGATCAGCACCGGGTTGTTCTTGGTGCGGCGCGCCAGTACCTGCATGGTGCGCAGGATCTCGTCCTGGCGCCCAATGACTGGGTCCAGCTTGCCCTCGCGCGCCAGCGCGGTCAGATCGATGGTGAAGCGCTCCAGCGCCTTGTACTGGCTCTCCGCGTTTGGGTCGTCCACCGGCTGATCGCCTCGCATCTCTTTGAACGCCTTGGCAGTGTTCTGCGGATTGACGCCCGCCGCCATCATGATGTCTGCCCCTGGTCCGGCCTCGGCCAGGATCGCCAGGAACAGGTGCTCCGCACCGACGAAGCGGTGCTGCGCCTGGTTGGCGGCGAAGACCGCCCCCTCCATCGCACGACGCCCGCGCCGGCCCAGGTACAGCTGCTCGGACGACGTCTGGCGCGGCTGCTTGGCCAGCAAGCCACGCACCTCAGCGGCGAGCTTCTGCACGTCTATCGTCATGGTCTCGAGCGCCTGCGGCACGGGGCCGCCCTGCTGCTCGAGCAGCGCCACGAGCAGGTGCTCCGGCTCCACAGTGCTGTGTCCCAGCTCCTGGGCCACCGCCTGCGTGCGCGCCATCGCCTCCTGCGCTTGGCGAGTAAACCGCTCCATTGGGATCATGTGTTGCCTTGACTCTGCTTCCTACGTCGGAGGGAACTTGAGTGTCCGACGCGCAAGATAAGTATAGCCGAACCACGCAAGGCTGGAAAGCACGAAACGGGACGGCGCGTCGGGTTGTGCCGGGTACCCTTGTGGAAGCCTCACCACTGCCTCCCATTTCAACCTACCACCTATGAACACCGACCAGATGCGGCAGACATTCGTCCGCTTTTTCGAGAGCCAGGGCCATCTCTTCGTGCCGAGCGCGCCGCTCGTCTCGCACGGCGATCCGACCGTGCTCTTCACCGTTGCCGGCATGCAGCCCTTCAAGGCGTACTACGCCAACCCTTCGCTCGCACCGGCGCGGCGTCTGGTCACCGTGCAGCGCTGCATCCGCACCAACGACATCGAAGAGGTTGGCGACGATACCCACTTCACCGTCTTCGAAATGTTGGGCAACTTCGCCTTCGGCGACAGTGCCGCCGGCGGCTACTTCAAGAAGGAAGCTATCTCCTACGCCTACCAGCTCGTCACCCAGGGCCTGGGCATCGAAGCCGATCGCCTCTGGCCAAGCGTCTGGGCCGGTGAGCCCGGCATCCCGCGTGATGACGAGGCGACCGCCTACTGGCGCGAGCTTGGTATCCCGGACGAGCGCATCACGCCGCTCAATCGCAAGGCGGATGGCTCACGCGAGAACTTCTGGGGCCCCGTCGGCGACACCGGTCCGTGCGGACCGTGCTCCGAGATCTATATCGACGTGCTCGGCAAGTGCCCCGAGGGCCGCGCCGAGGGCGAGTGCCGCCCCGATCCGCTGCACGAGTGCGGCCGCTTTGTCGAGATCTGGAACCTGGTCTTCAATCAGTTCCATATGGAAGCGGATGGCTCGCTCACGCCCCTGGCCAGCACCGGCATCGACACGGGTGCGGGCTTCGAGCGCTTCGTCGCCGCGTTGTCGGGCGTCCCCTCCGCCTACGAGACCGACCTCTTCCAACCGATCATCGCCGCCGCGGAGAATGCGCTAGACGTCACCTATGGCGACGACCCCGAGGTGACACGCGCGCTGCGCGTGATCGCCGACCACACCCGCGCCGCCACCTTCCTGGTGGCCGACGGCGTCACGCCATCGAACGAGGCACGTGGATACGTCGCGCGGCGGCTGATCCGCCGCGCCGTGCGCTACGGCCGCACGCTCGGCAAGCGCGGCGCCTTCCTGGGCCAGGTCGTCAACGCCGCCATCGATCGCTATACGCCGCACTACCCGCACCTGGGCGACCGGCGCCAGACCATCCTGAGCGTTATCGGGCAGGAAGAGGCCCGCTTCGGGGAGACGCTCTCCGCCGGCCTGGAGCGCCTCAACACCGAGCTCGCGCGCCTCGAGCGCGATGGCGAGAAGACGCTCGCCGGCAGCGCCGCCTTCACCCTGTACGACACCTTCGGCTTTCCGTTCGAGCTGACCGTCGAGGTCGCTGAGGGTCGCGGCTTCACCGTGGACGCAGAGGGATTCGATCAGGCGCTCGCGGAGCAGCGCCGCCGGGCGCGTGAGAACACCCGCTTCAAGGACACCACCGGCGTCGAGCTGCCCGACACCCGGGTGGAGTTCGTCGGCTACGACACGCTTGAAACCGATCAGGCGCGGGTGCTCTTCATTGCCCAGGCGGGTGAGCGCGTCACGGCCGCCGTCGCGTCGGAGGCAGAAGTCGCGCTCGTGCTCGACCGGACCCCGTTCTACGCCGAACGCGGTGGTCAGGTCGGTGACCAGGGCGTCATCGTTGGCCAGCACGGCCGTCTGGTGGTCACGACGACTCGCCCCGGCCCGGGCGAGTCGATCGTCCACTTCGGCACGGTCGTCGATGGCACGCTTGGCGAAGGCGATACCGTGCGTGCCGAGGTCCAGTCCGACGACCGCCGCCGCACCATGCGCCACCACACCACCACGCACCTGCTGCACGCTGCGCTGCGTCGCGTGCTTGGTCCAGAGGTGCACCAGTCGGGGTCGCTGGTGGGGCCCAACCGGCTGCGCTTCGACTTCGCGCACGGTGAGCCGCTCAGCCCAACGCAGCGACGTGAGATCGAGCAGCTGGTCAACGACGTCGTGCGCCAGGATCTGCCGGTGCGCACCGACGTGCTGACACTTGACCAGGCGATGAGCTCGGGCGCCGTGGCGCTCTTCGACGAAAAGTACGGCGATCGGGTGCGAGTGCTGACCATCGGCGATTTCAGCAAGGAGCTCTGTGGCGGCACTCACGTGGGTCGCACCGGTGAGATCGGCGCATTCGTCGTGCTTGGTGAGTCGAGCGTTGGCGCCGGCCTGCGCCGCATCGAAGCACTGGGCGGCGATGCCGCCGAACGCTACCTGGCCCAGCAGGTGGAGACGCTCGACACCACGGCGCGCACGCTCGGGGCGCCGCGCGAGGAAGTGCCGGCCCGCGTCACGCAGCTGCTGGCCGAGCTGAACGACGCCCGCAAGCGCCTGGAAGCGGCCGAGCGCAAGGCGGCGCAGCAGGGCCTGGGCAGTCTTCTAGAGGGCGCGGCTCAGGCCGGCGGCGGCTTCCACGTCGTCGCCGCCCAGCTAGACGTGGCGATTGCTCCCACGATGGAGCGCCTGCGCGAGGCAGCCGACTGGGTGCGCGACAAGCTGGGCGGTCCCGCGGTGGTCGTGCTCGCGTCGGTGGCGGACGGCCGTCCGCAGCTGCTCGCGGCGGTGTCGCCTGAGCTGGCCAAGCAGGGTCTGCACGCCGGCAAGCTGCTCAACGAGGTAGCCCAGGAGATTGGTGGCCGGGGTGGTGGCCGCCCTGAGCTCGCCCAGGGCGGCGGCGGCGATCCCGCCAAGCTCAATGCCGGCCTGGACCGCGCACGTCGCGCGGCGCTTGGGATGGGCTAACGTGCCGCCTTCCACATTTCGGCTTCGCTATTTCGCGCCACGAATCTCCCCTCTCCTAAGGGAGAGGCCGGGTGCCCATGCAGCGCATGGGCGGCAGGGGTGAGGTCTGGACCGCCTCACCCGCCTCTTGCGTCGCGACCGGGAGCACAGTGGCCCTGTCTCCGCCACGCCGGACGATCCGCTGTTCTCGCTGCTCGACCTTGGCGCCGGCACGGCGAAGGTTGTCGTCGCGCAGGCTGCGGACGGCGAGGCGCTCGTGCTCGGTTGGGCGAGCGTGCCGCGGCCGCCAGCAGCCACGTCCGGTGCACCGGGCGCTGCTGGTACCGGTGATGGCGCAGAGCTCTCCGCAGCTGAGCGGGCGCTGGAAGCGGCTGAGGACCAGGCCGGTGTCATCCCGCGCCGCGTGGCGCTAGGCGTCTCCGCCAGCGTCTGTGGCACCGCCATCGGCCACGCCACGGTGGAGCGGCCGCGACCCGCGGCGCCGATCACCGTGCGCGAATGGCGCGATGCGTGTGAAACAGCGCGCGAGAACGCTGTCGTCGCCGCCCGCCGCGCGTTTGCGGCCGAGTACGGTCGTGAGCCAGCCCTGGAGATGGTGCACCACAATGTGCTGGGCGTGACGCTGGATAGCCGGCCCGCGGTCGAGCCGGTCGGGCGCGGCGGCTCTGAGCTGAGCGTGTCCGTCGTGGCGATCTGCTCACCGTTGGAGGAGGTGAAGCGCCTGAGAGCGCTGGCCGGCCGCCTGGACCTGGAGGTGATGGGCCTGGTAGCCGGCCCGGCGGCGCTCGGCGCGGCGGCGGGCGCGCTGGGCGACGGGCCGGCCATTATCGTGGATGCCGGCGCCGCCGGTACCGGAATCGTGATCGCCGGCGCCGGCAGCGCCGAGGCCGCGGGCTCCTTCCCCATTGGCAGCGCGGCGCTGGAGGCGCGGCTGGAGGAACGTACCAGACTGGATGGCGAGCAAGCTCGGCTAGCTGTGGAGGCGCACTCTGCGGGCGCGGGCCATCGCGGGCCGGGTGGCGGCCCTGCCGGGCGCGCTCTGGCGCAACTGGCGCGCCACCACGCCGATGTTTGGCTGGACGCATTCGAGGCGGTGTGCGCCGACCTCGCACGTGGACGCGTGCTCCCGGCGCGCATACTGCTGTGTGGCGGCGGGGCCCTCCTGCCGGAGCTGCGGCGGGCTCTGGCGTCGCCGGCGTGGCACACAGCGCTGCCGTTCGAGCGTGCTCCCGCGGTTCGACTCCTGTCCGCGGCCGTCGTTCCGGGCGTGCGCCTCCCGCCTGACCTCAATCTAGGGCCGGACGCGGTCACGCCACTGGCACTGGCCGCGGCAGTTGCCGCGGCCGCCGCACCCAGACCACAGGAAGGCTGAGCGCGCAACACCGTGGGAGTGATTTCGTTGAGATCACATACCTATGGCGACAGCGGCAACGATCTTCGCGTCCCCCCGGCTGCTGGATGCTCGTCTGCGCCGGTTCCGTCCCGCGAGTGACATTGTCGCGGTCCCTGGCACGGGCACCGCCGATGCATGGGCGGGCTCCGGCGAGGCCGCCGGGCGGGTGCTACCGTTGCGAATTGGGCCGGCGCCGCAGCCCATGGACGCCGCGGGTATCAGCACCGTCACCGGCGTGGCGGCGGCAATCGAGGATGCGGGTGGCGCGCTGCTTTGTTTCGACGAGCCGGACCTGGCCGCAGCGTTGTTGCGACGCAGCTCGCTGATCGCCCTCCGCCGGCGTGCCGACAAGCGTGGCAAGCTGCTGGTGCTGCGCTACACGTCGCCGTCCACTCGCGCGCTTGCGGACGCCGCCGGCTGGCGTACCGAGCCGTTGCCGCGCGCGACGCGGGATGTCCTGCAGCCCGGTCCCGTTGTGCGCGTGCCGCGCGAAGCGGCCCAGGGCGAAACGCGGCAGCGGGCAGGCCGGCTGTCCATCCCCATGTCGCGGTTCACTGGTAGCAGTGGGCTCCCTGCGGTGATCCGCGGTGTTCCGATAGGCGTGCCGCATCGTGGGAAGGCGCTCCCGATCTGTGGCGCGGCGGTGTGCGTCGCGTTGGCGGTCGCTTTCCTCCTCTACCCAGCGGCGACGGTTACGCTGGCGCCGGTGAGCGAGTCGTGGACGGTGGAAGTACCACTGACGGTCGATCCCACACTGAAGAAGGCCGACGTAGCTAAGGCCCGGCTGCCCGGTCGCGCGATCTCACGTGAAGTCCAGGAGACGGCCACGGCGCCAGCCACGGGGCGCAAGAACGTCCCCGACAGCAAGGCGACCGGCGAGGTCGTGCTGCTCAACCGTTCGGCGCAACCGGTGCAGGTGCTCAAGGGAAGTGTTGTCACGGCGGGCGCGGTGAAGTTCGCCACGCTGTCGGATGTCACCGTGTCACCCAGTCGCTCGGCCGCCACCACCCAGAGCTTCGGCATGGCCACTGTGCGAGTGGCGGCGGTCGCCGGCGGAGTAGCGGGCAACGTAGAGCGCAACCAGATCACCAAGATTGAGGGACCGGCCGCGAGTTCACTGACCGTGCAGAACAACGCTCCCACGCGCGGCGGCACCGACCGTCCGATCAGCTACGTCACCGAAGAAGACCGGCGCAAGCTGCACGAGGCGCTCTCACGCACGCTCTCGGAGCGACTGGCGCAGCAGCTCAAGTCTGACCTTCCCGCGACCGACAAAGAAACGCTGGTGCCCTGGGCGGGGCAGAACCCGGCGGTGGTGGATGCGACCTTCACCAAGAACGTAGATGATGAGGCGCAGACCTTCGCGCTGACGCTTAAGTTGCGCTACGGCGCCACCGCCTTTGGCAACGACGCGTACAATACCTTTGTGCGCCAAGTGGCCGCGGCAAATGCGAAGGACCTCAAGCCCGGCTTTGCCGTCGCGCCAGAGAGCGTCCAGCCCGAAGCGCCGGTGATGGCGGGCGTGGAGAACGGCGTGGTGCGTCTGACCGGGCGCGCACGCGCCAGGGTCACCAGCCAGGTGGACTCCGGTGCGCTGCGTGGCGCGCTGTCCGGCAAGCCGCTGACCCAGGCGCACAGCTACTTGGCGCAGTTGCCGGGCGCTGCCGGCTACGAGCTACACAGCCGCGGACCGCTGCCCGGTCGTCTCCCCTTCTTCGGCTGGCAGATCGGCGTGCAGACGAAGGCGGCGTGATTGCGCTCGGCCTGGACGTAGGGGAACGGCGGATTGGTGTTGCCAGGTGCGATCCGACCGGGCTGCTGGCCACTCCGATAGCCACGGTGCTGCGGCCATCTGACCGGGAGGCTGTGGCGGCTATCGCGCGGCTGGCGGAAGAGCACCAAGCAGTTGTGCTTGTGGTGGGCGTGCCACTTGGCGGGTCGGGTGAGGTCACCGACCAGTCGCGGCGCACCCAGGCGTTTGGGCGCAAGCTGCGCGCCGTGCCTGGGACGCGCGTGGTATTCTGGGACGAACGCTTCACTACCCAGACGGCGCAGGAGTCGCTGTCTAGGCAGCATGCCCCGCGCCGAGGGGAGCCATCGGCGCACCGGCGTGAAGCTGAGCGACGCCGGCTCGATGCGGCGGCGGCGGCTGTGATCTTGCAAGACTATCTGGACCACCAGCGACAGCAGCAAGCGCGACCGGGGACGCTCCGTGCGCCGGCTGACCATCCCAATTCCGACCAGGTGCCCGACTGATGCGAATCGCCGTCGTCTTCCTGATGCTCGTGGCGGTTAGCGTCTACGGCGTCTCCATGATCATGCGCAGCGCCGAGGCTGGCCAGCCGTCCATCTTCGGCGGCATTACCGGCAGCGAGGCTGCCGCGCAACCGGCGCAGCCACAGGCGCCGGCCGCACAGCCGGCCCCCGCGCAACCGGCTCCGGCCCAAGCGGCCCCTGCGGCGGCCGACCGTCCGGTGCGGGCCGGCGAAGCGGTGACGTTTACCGTGCGACAGGGCGAGACCACCGGCTCGATCGCGGAGCGGCTCAACCGGATGGGGCTGGTGGGCAACGCGCTGCTCTTCCGGCTGCGCGTGCAGTGGCAGGGCGCCGAAGGCAAGCTCCAGGCCGGCGACTACCAACTGCACGACGGCATGACCGAGGAGGAGCTGATCACGACGCTCCAGGCGGCGAAGGCGAAGGACGTGTCGGTCACGTTCATCGAGGGACGCCGGCTGGAGGAGTTCGCCGAGGCTCTGGAAAAGGCCGACACAGGTATCGACTCCAAGCGCTTCCTGGACCTGGTGAAGCGTGGCAACTTCGCCTACGACTTCCTAGAGAGCAAGCCGGCCGGCGCGTCGCTAGAAGGCTATCTCTTCCCTGACACGTACCGCGTGATCCCCGGCAAGACAACCGCCGAAGAGCTGGTGCACATGATGCTCAAGCGCTTTGGCGAAGCGTTTCCGCCCCCGCTGCGTGAAGCGGCGCAGAAGAATTCGGGCTTGAACCCGTACCAGGCCGTGACGCTCGCATCCATCGTGGAGCGCGAGGCGCAGGTCAAGGAAGAGCGCTCGCGCATCGCGGCGGTGTACGTCAACCGCTTGAAGGTCAAAGAAGGACTGTTCGCGGACCCGACCATCCAGTATGCGCTCGGCACGCAGCAGAATAAGCCGGGCGATTGGTGGCCGGTGCTGCGAGATTCTCCCCGCAATATCATGCCGAGCTCGCCATACAACTCGTACATGTTCCTCGGCCTTCCCCCCACGCCGATTGCTAATCCGGGCGCCGCGGCGCTGCGCGCGGTGGCGGAGCCCGAGCGAACGGACGTGATGTACTTCGTGCGCAATGACATCAAGAACGACGGCTCGCACGTCTTCTCGCGCACACTGGCCGAGCACGAGGCTAACCGGGTCCGCTACTCGCGCCAGTAGACGGTAGGCATCAAGCGGTCGTCGGGCCGCAAGGTACCCTTACGGGCGTGCGCCGGGTGCAGCTGAGTGCTCGTCGCCGGCGCCCTACGCATGCCGACCGATACGTCAAGCAAGGTCCCCGCTCGCCTGGCCGCGCTGCGCCGCCGCCTGGGTGAACACGCGCCGGCACTGGGCGGCGTGTTGGTCACCGAGGCCGAGAACCGGCGCTACCTGAGCGGGTTCGCCGGGTCAGCCGGCCAGCTGCTCGTGTCGCAGGCGGCCGGGTTGCTGCTGACGGACTTCCGTTACGTCGAGCAGGCTGCGACGCAGGCGCCCGGATGCGAGGTGGTGAAGACCGAGGGACACGCCTGGCCATTCGTGGCCGAGCAGATTGCGCGCCTCGGTCTCAAGCAGATCGGGTTCGAGGCGGAGCACGTCACGGTAGACCAGCATCTGCGACTGCAAGAGGCGCTGCGCGAGAAGGCGCCGGGGGCCGAGCTGGTCCCACTGCGCGGCTTCGCCGAGGACGTGCGCCAGGTGAAGGACCCCTCAGAAGTCGAGGCAATCCGACGCGCGGTGCTGATCTCTGACCGCGCGCTGGAGCATGTGGTGGCGGGACTTATGCCGGGAGTGACCGAGCGCGAGGTGGCGTGGCGGCTGGAGGTGGCGATGCGCGAACGCGGTGCAGATGCCCTTTCGTTTCCTACCATCGTGGCGTCGGGGCCAAATGGCGCGATGCCGCACCACCGGGCGTCCGAACGACCGATCCAGGCAGGTGAGCCGATCGTGATTGACATGGGCTGCCGACTGAATGGCTACTGTTCGGACATGACGCGCACTGTCGTGCTCGGCGATCCAGACCCGATGTTCTGGGAGATCCACGCCATCGTCTTGCGCGCCCAGCAAGCGTGCGAGGATGGACTCAAGGCTGGCATGCTGGGCAAGGAAGGTGACATGCTGGCGCGCAAGGTGATCGAAGACGCTGGCCACGGCGACCACTTCGGGCACGGCACTGGTCACGGGATAGGGCTGGCGGTCCACGAAGACCCGTACCTCTCCAGGAGCCGTGGCGAGATGATGCTGCGGGCCGGCGCGGTGACCAGCGTTGAGCCAGGCATCTACCTGCCCGGCTGGGGCGGCATTCGGATTGAAGACCTGGTGGTGATCGGCGAGACGCGCTGCCAGGTGCTCACGACGGCGCACAAGGCGCCGGTGGTGGAGATCGGCGCTCGCTGACGCCCCCGGCGCCGGCACGCAGCGTACCGGCGCCGCCTGCCGGGGCGCCGGGTAAAGCGGGCACAATCAAGACGCACAGGAAGACAGGGGAACGAACGTGATCAATGTCGGCGAGCTGCGCAAGGGAATCGTCATCGAGCTGGATGACAAGGTCTACCGCGTGATGGAGTACCACCACATCAAGATGGGGCGCGGTGGCGCGCAGGTGCGACTGAAGCTACTGGACGTGCGCTCAGGCGCCATCTTCGAGCGCACCTTCTCTGCCCAGGAGCGGTTTGCCCGCACGCGCGTGGACCGTCACCCGGTGCAGTTCCTCTACAGCGACGGCGACATGTACGAGTTCATGGACCAGCAAAACTATGAGCAGCGTTCGGTGCCTCGCTCGATCCTTGGCGACGCAGTGAACTACCTCAAAGACGGCATGCACCTGGAGCTGGCGTACATCGACGAGGAGCCAATCGACGTCGAGCTGCCGCTCAACATCGAGCTCCGCGTGGAGGAGACCGATCCTGGCTTCAAGGGCGATACCGCCACCGGCGGCACCAAGCCTGCACGCACCGAGACGGGCTTAGTGGTCAACGTACCGCTCTTCGTCAACACCGGGGACGTGATCCGCGTGGACACCCGCTCCGGTACATACATCGAGCGGGCGTAGGCGGAGGATTGGATCGCGATGGGCGGTGACGATGCGCTGGCCAGGGCGCTGCGCGAAGACGTGCCGGCGGTGCTGCGTGCCATCGAGGGCAGCAGCGTAGAGGAGCTGCGCCTGGAGCGGGCTGGCCGCCTGATCGCCATCCGGCGCGACTGGCAAGAGGCGCTTACAACGGGGGACGGCGGGTCAGCTAGCCAGGCGGCCGCCGTGGCGCCGCCACTGTCACGGCTGCCGGGGCCGGCACGCACCGAGATACACGCGCAGGTAGTGGGGGTGTTCCACCGCTCCCGCAGCGTGGATGCACCGCCACTGGCGACCGAAGGTGATGTCGTCAAGACCGGCGCCGCCATCGGCGTTGTCGAAACGCTGGGGATCGCGAACGACGTCATCGCGCCGATTGCCGGGGTGCTAGTTGAGCTAGTGGTCCAGGATAGCCAGCCCGTGGGGTACGGGCAGCTGCTCGCGGTAATCGAAGGCGAGCAGTAGCCGCGGCGCTGAGGCGAGGCATGGCCAACGCCGACGCTGGCGTACGCGCCGAGGCGGAGCCGGCACGCGTCGCGGTCATTCGCGCAGGGGCGTTGGGCGACGTGCTGTTGGGTCTGCCCGCGCTGAGGGCACTGCGGCGCATCGTTCCGGCGGCGCGGATCACGCTCGTGGCGCCGGCTCCCCAGGTGCACATCGCCACATGGGACGCGACCGCTGACGAAGTCGTCGCATTTGACGAGCCGTCGCTCGCGCCGCTCATCGCGGGTGAGGCGACCAGCCTGCCGGACGCGCTGCGTGGTGTTGACGGTGCTGTTGTGTGGATGCGGCGGCACGCGGAGGTGGCAGCGTGCCTGCGCGCGCTGGGCGTCCGCGTGATCGCATCGGGCGCGCCGTTCCCCCCACCCGGAGTGCGTGTCCATGCGAGTGATTGGTTGGTGGAATCAATAGTCGGGGCGATAGGACCAGTGACGAGTCCTTCCCCTGCTGCTGAGCCTTGGCAGCTCAGTGCCACAGTTGGACTAACGCCACCCGCGGATGCTCAGGCGCGGATAAACGTGCGGTTGGCCGATGTTGGGTTGGGCAACGGTCCTTATGTCGTCTTACACCCCGGCAGCGGTAGCCGGCGGAAGAACTGGCCGGTGGCTGCCTGGATCGACGTAGCCGGGCCGCTTGCGCGGGAGCGGCCGGTGGTCGTGGTAGCTGGACCGGCGGAGCAAGAGATACTGGTGGACTTCCAGCGAGCATGGCAGGCCAGTTGGGGAACGCTCCCGGCGATCCTTGAATGCTTGTCGCTGGCCGAGGTGGCGGCGCTCCTGGCGGGCGCGGCACTGTACCTAGGGAACGACTCGGGGGTGTCGCACCTGGCGGCGGCTGTGGGAGCACGCTGTGCCGTGGTGTTTGGGCCGACGAACCCAGCGGTGTGGCGACCACGCGGCCCGCACGTGACGGTGTTAGGAGGCGCGACGCCAAGCGCTGATTCGCTCTTCGCTGAAGAGCCGGCGTGGCCGAGCGTCGAGGCGGTGCGGCAGGCGGTCGATGGATGGCTCAGGCGCTGAAGACGATCTCGCCGTCCACGACGGTGTGGAGCACGCGCGTTTCTAGGATGGCCTCTGCTGGCTGAGAGAGGATGTCCTGGTTGAGCACCACGAAGTCGGCCGGGCAACCGGGGGCAAGGCGGCCCGAGAAGGATTCCTGGCCGGCGGCGTAGGCGGCGCCGGCGGTGTAGGCACGAATGGCTTCGTCCACCGTCAGGCGCTCTTCGGGATACCAGCCGTCTTCCGGGCGGCCATCTGGCCGGCGGCGGGTGACGGCGGCGTACAGGCCGGCGAGCGGGTCGGGAGTCTCGACGGGCGCGTCTGACCCAAAAGCGAGCGTAGCGCCGCTGTCCAGCAGGCTGCGGAAGGCATAGGCGTACCGTCCACGGGCGCCCCACAGCCGGTCCACCAGGTCCATGTCCTGCGTCGCGTGGATGGGCTGCACCGAGGCGACCACGCCGAGCTGCGCTAGGCGTGGCACGTCTTCGGCGTGCAGCACCTGCACGTGCTCGATGCGCTGGCGTAAACCAGAGGGCCGCCAGCTCTCCTGGGTTGCCTCGAACGCGTCGAGCACCACGCGGTTGGCGCGGTCGCCGATGGCGTGGATGGCGCAGGCGATCCCGCCGCGCGCAGCGCGCTCGATGGCGGAGCGGATCTCGTCCGCGGGAAGGATGAGGATCCCGCCGTTTTCTGCGCTCTGGCTGTTCAGGAACGGTTCCAGCATCGCGGCGCTCTCTGAGCCCAGAGAGCCATCCGAAAAGAGCTTCACCTGGCCCAGGCGCAGAAACGGGCCTCCAAAGCCGGTACGCACGCCGGTGTCCAGCGCGGCGCCGAGGCCTTCGTAAGCGAGCATCATCAAGGCGCGCAGACGCAACGCGCCCTGCGCGTCGAGCGACTGGAGGGCGCCGAAGGCGACGCTGCCCTCCGGGATGTGCACGCCAGTCACGCCGAGGCTGTGCAGCGTCGCCTGGGCCTGGCGGGCGGCGCGTTCGGCCCGGGCCGGACCTACCTTGGGGATGGCGCGATGGACGAGATCCTGAGCGGTTTCGAAGAGAAGACCGTTTGGCTCTCCGGCGGCGTCACGGCCGATCACGCCGCCGGGCGGGTCGGCGGTGTTGCGCGTGATCGCGGCTGCGCGGAGGGCAGCGCTGTTGGTCCAGGTGAGGTGGCCATCCTTGCGGTGCAGAGCGATCGGGATGTCCGAGGTGACTTCGTCGAGCGCCGTGCGGTCGGGGAAGTGAGCCTCCGGCCAGACGCTGTGGTCCCATCCCCAGCCGAGCAGCCATTCACCGTGCGGCGTGACGTGCACCGCTTCACGGATGCGCTGCTGTACGACCTGTAGGGAGGCGGCGCCGGTGAGCGCGACACGCTCGAGGTTCAGGCCGTACCCAAGGAAGTGGATGTGGCTGTCGGTGAAGCCGGGGACGACACACCGCCCGGCGAGGTCGAGGTGCTCGGCGTGCGGGTATCGGGCCGCCGCCTCGCGCACCTCCTGGGTGGAGCCGGTGAGGACGATGGTGCCTTCTACAGCCAGAAGTGCCTCGACGCTGCCAGCCGACTGGTCCAGCGTGTGGATGGCGCCGTCGACGGCGGCGAGGACACGTGGGTGCCGACCTGTCGGGTTCGGAGTTGGGGGCGCGAAATGGAACATAAGCGTGGAACGGTTGTCGCCGTTCTACGAAGGGGATTCGGCCTGCAGCGAAGGACGAGTGTTCCATTTTCGCACTATCGGGGACTGCGATAATGCTCACGTGCGCGTACGACTGCGGTATTTCGCGTCTATCAGGGAGCGGCTGGGTCGCAAAGAGGAAGAGTTGGAGGCGCCGGACGGCGCGACGGTGGCCCACGTGTGGGAGCGGCTAATCGCAGAATGCCCGCAGCTGACAGAACAGCGCTACCGGCCGGCCGTGAACCAGGAATACACGAGTCCTGAACACGCGCTGGCGGAGGGCGATGAGGTGGTCTTCATCCCACCGGTCAGCGGCGGCATGCGGAATGCCGCGATCTACCGGCTGTGAGGACTGTCTCAGACAAGAGATTCGGAGACACGACAATGACGACTACTACAGCCACGAGCTCAACGGCGGCTGCTGGCGCAGAGTGGCTGTGCCGGATCACGAATGAGCCGATCGAGACGCAGGAGCTGGTGGACGCGGTGCAGACGCCGGCCGATGGCGCGGTGTGCGTCTTCTACGGCGTGGTGCGCGAGGACTCGCGCAACAAGAAGGTGCGGTATCTCGAATACGACGCCTACCCCGAAATGGCCGAGAAGAAGATGCGGGAGATCCTAGACGAGGTGCGCCAGAAGTGGCCGGAGCAGCGGGCGGCGATCGTGCATCGGATCGGCACGCTGGGCATTGGCGAGGCGAGCGTGGTGATCGCGGTGGGCTCGCCGCACCGGGGCGAGTCGTTCGAGGCGTGCCGGTACGTCATCGACCGGGTAAAGCAGGAAGTGCCGATCTGGAAGAAAGAGGTCTTCACCGACGGCGAGGCGTGGGTAGAGGGGCCGTAGGCACTTGCTGCGCCGTGGTCAGCTGACGATGGCGCAGAGCTCGAACTGGGTGACATCGAAGAGGGGGAGTTGGGCGGCGGTCCGGGTGCGACCGGCGTACTGACCGCCGAGGGTGGGCTGCACCGCGGACCAGATGGTCTCGGCGACTTCCTCCACGCCGAGGGCGCCGTCTATCACGATAAAGCGGTCGGGCTCGCCGGCGGCGAGCATGAGAAAGCCTTCGCGGACGCGGTGATGGAAGGCCAACGCACGCCGGTCGAAGCGATTGATTTCACCCCCGGCACTGGATGATGCATGGCGCCGCGCCAGGCTAATGGTCGGGTCGAGGTCGATGAGCACGGTGAGGTCTGGTGCAAGTCCGCCGGTAGCGATGGAAGCAAGGTGGGTCAGGCTGGTGAGGTCCATGCCTCCGCCGTAGCCCTGGTAGGCGAGCATCGAGTCGACGTGGCGGTCGCTGAGCACGACGTGGCCAGCGGCTAGGGCCGGACGGATGACCTCGGCGACGTGCTGTGCGCGGTCGGCGCTGAGCAAGAAGGCTTCGGTTTCAGGGACGAGCTGGAGCTGGTCTGTCCCAAGCAGGAGCTGGCGCACGGCGACGCCGAGGGCGGTAGCGCCGGGCTCGCGTGTCTGCGTTACGGGACGGCCCAGCGCTTCCAGTCGCCCACGGAGCAGGCGCACCTGTGTGCTCTTACCGCACCCTTCGGGTCCCTCAAACGTGATGAAGCGGCCGCGCCGCGCCTGGAGTGCCATGCCCGCGTGTGGGAACGGGCTAGTGGGGGGCAAGTAGCGGCGGCGGGCAGGTAGCTGTGGAAGTGATTGTGCGGTTCGGGTCCCTCGCAAGCTCGGGATGACGGCCACCGTTGTCTGCGCGTTGCCGGCGCCGATGCCTATCCGGAGCGTCCTGGAACGGGACGGCTGGCGACCGCAGATGAGACTCGCTGCCAGACAGCGTCGGCGACTGTGGGTATTGGTTGGTTGCCGTCGATCAGGAGGTAGCGGTCGGGGGAGCGGGCGGCGAGCTCCTGGTAGCCGGCACTGACGCGGGCGTGGTAGGTGAGGTCGCGACCATCAATACGGTTGAACTCGCCGTGGCCGGTGCGGAACGCCTCCTGGCGGCGCTCGATGCCCAGCGCGACGTCCACGTCAAGCAGCACGGTGAGGTCGGGCTGTAGGCCGTCGGTGGCGTAGTCGATGAGCCACTGGAGCGTCTCGAAGGCGACCTCGCCGCCGTGCCCCTGGTGGGCGAGGGTGGAGTCGGCGTAGCGGTCGGTGACGACGACTTTGCCGGCGTCGAGAGCAGGGCGGATGACCTCGCGCACGTGGCGCAGGCGGTCGAGCGCGAGGATGAGAGTTTCTTCCTTGGGAGTGAGGCGGGCGCTGAGCGAGTGAAGCAGGAGCTCACGCAGCTGCCGGCCGAGCGGCGTGCCGCCGGGCTCACGGGTGCGGACGTACGGTACCCCGTGGCGGACCAGGCGTTCGACGAGCAGCTCGACCTGAGTGGTCTTGCCGGCGCCCTCAGGGCCTTCGAAGGCGATGAACATCGGTAGTGAAGCGCCTGGGCGCGCCGGGTGGCAGCGGCGGTCTGTCTGCACGAGTGGAGCGAGGGAACGGATTCTTCGCTGCGCTCAGAACGACAATTGCTCAGCTTCAGTAGTCGCGGGCCCGCGTCGCTTGTCTAGCCGGGGCGCTCCGTGCCGGCTTTAAAAAGGCGGACACGGCGGTGCGGCTCGCGGCCGGTGCTGCGGGAGCCGACATTGGCCCGCTCGGCGAGCTGGTGCTGCAGGCGGCGGATGTAGGCGTTCTGCGGCGGCAGCTCGGTGGGGCGGCTGGTCTGCATGACGCGGCTGATGGCGTCTTCGGTCTCACGGATGACCAGCGTCTCCAGGTCGCGCGGCGGGTCCGCGGTCTCCATGCCGTAGAGCGCTTCCAGCGACTGCTGGATCTGGCCGGTGGTGTTGGAGCGCAAGATGAAGACGGGCTTGCCGCCGTCTTCGGCGTCGCGCACGGGACCGGGGCTCTTGCGGTAGTAGTTCTTCAGCGTCATCACCACGTCGGCTTCCCGCACGTCCTTGGTGATGGTCACCGGCAGGCGCATGGCGGAGATGGCCGCTTCCAGACGGTCGCGGTTGACGCCGAAGGGGTACAGCTTCATGGGGCGCAATGACTGGCCGAGCCGGCGGCGGAAGCCGCCGAACACGTCCTGGTAGGCACTGCCGTCGCCGGACGAGGCGCCATCAAGATCGAGCGGCTCATCCTGGTCTTCCTCCGGCTGTCCCGGATGCATCGGGATGGCGCTCGGTCCGACGGCGAGCGCGGCGGCAGAGCCGCCGTTCTGCCAGCCGTGGCCCGGCGCGATGCTCGCAGGCGGAAGATCGTGCTCGAGCTCGCCGCGGTCCAGGTGGATCAAGCCGCGCTCGCCCCAGGTGCTGCGACCACGCCGGCCGCCGCGTTCTGAGACATCGCCGTCGCGGCCGCGGCCTCTCCCGCCACGGCCATCGCGGCTGTCACGCCCGTCACGCCCGTCACGGCCATCGCCAAGCCGGCCGGTCACACCAGGCGCGCCGGGCACTTCGAGCTTGCGCTCGACGGTGCCGTCATCGGTGCGGGTGCGGACCTCGACAGCGGCGGGCGCTCCTCTGAGGAGGGCGTCCACCGTCTCGGCGACGTCCCTGTGGACGGCCAC